>JALZAX010000228.1 GCA_030948055.1 Verrucomicrobiota bacterium
GCCTCCGGCAGAAACTGAATCGTCTGACAAACGTCAACTCGACTACGCCAACGCTCTTTTCGGACGAAAGCTCTACGACCTCGCGATCCCCGAATACGAAAAGTTTCTCGGTCAATTTCCCTCCGCACCCGGGCGGGCCAGCGCATTTTTTTACCTGGGGCAATGCTACCGCTCGTTAGGCAAAACAGCCCCGGCGCGGACCGCATTTCAAAATGTGCTGGATGATTATGGCGAGAGCGATTTCGCGGGAGCAGCCGCCTATGGCGTCGGCGAAATTCTCTTCAACCAAAAAGATTATACGAGCGCGGCCGGCTTATTTCATCGCTCGTCGGCGAAAGCGAAAGAGTCAGCCCTGGCTCTCTCCGCCAGATATTTCGAAGCGCGTTGCCTGGAAAATCTGGATCGCAAAGAAGAGGCAGCGAATCTCTACCTGCAAGTTACTGAAACAAAAAATCCGAATCCCTATCGCGAGGATGCGCGTCTCGCCGCCGGGACCATCCTGTTGAATCGGGGACGAAAAGCAGAAGCGCTCAAGCAATACGAAGCGCTTGCCGGTGAGACGAGTAAGGCGGCGTTAAAAGCGGAAGCCACGGTGCGCGCCGGAATGGTGGCGAGCGATTTGTCGCAAGGTGAAAAAGGAAAACAAGACAAGGGGCTGCTCGATAAGGCAACGGCGCTTTTGCAGAAGGGTCGCACCTTGCCGGAAGGCGGAAGATGGCGCGGTATCGCCACGACTGGTCTGCTACGTCTGCTCTACAACTCCGGTCAATACGCGCAGGTGCCCAGCGAACACAAAAAAGTGCAGGAAGAAATTCCGGAAGATGCGCGCGCGGAGATGTTGTTGTTGCTCGCGAATAGCGAACGCCAGTTGGGTCACGACAAGGAAGCGGAAACGATTTACGCGCAGATCGTCGCGAAATATCCGAACCGCGAGGAAGCGAAAGACGCGCGCTATCAACGCTTGATCAATATTTACAACGCGAATCCGAACGCGCTCCTGACGGAGGTCGATCAATATCTCGCGAGCAATCCCGCGGGCGAGCGCGCCGATCAGGCGCGGCTGTTGAAAGCGGAAGCGTTTTACAAACAGGGAAAATTTTCCGAGGCGGCTCCGCTTTACGAGGCCCTGCGCGCTTCCCAACTTTCTCCGAAGCTGCGCGCGGAATGCGCCTACAAACTCGGCTGGTGTTATGTGCAGGAAAAGGAAACGTCGCGCATCGTTGATGCCTTCACTTATTTCCTGAAAGCATTTCCCGATAACGCCCAGGCTGCTTCTGCCCTTATGCAACGCGCTCTCGCTTACCAGGAGCAAAAGAATTACGACGGCGCGATCGCTGACTTGAATTCGTTGATCGCGAATTACGCCACCGCGAAAGAACGCGAAGCGGCCTTGCAGCAGAAGGCATTGCTCATGGGGCAGCAGGAGAACAGCAAAGGAATGACCGAAGCGTTCCAGCAATTGCTTAAGGATTTTCCGAAGAGTCAGGTGGCAGCCCAGGCGCATTACTACATCGGCAAGGCGGCCTTCGAGGCGAAGGATTACAAGGCCGCCCTGCCCGCGCTCGAGGCCGCGCGGAAATTGAATAAGGATCAGTACTACACGCCGGCGACGGTGCGAATTATCTCCGCGTATTTTTATCAAAAGAACCGCGCCGCGCTGACGAGTGAAATCGATAAGTTTCTCGCGGCCGGTTCGGACGCGAAAATTCCCGGCGAGATCCTGCAGTCGTTAGGCATCGAATTTTACAACGAGAAGAATTACGCCGCGGCGGAGAAATATCTCGGTCTCTGGGCCAAGAGTGATCAACCGAATAGCAATCCGGACTTCGCGTTTTACCTGGCGGATGCGCAGTCCAAGCTCGGAAAATTCAGTAGCGCGGAAACGTCCTACGAAAGGTTCTTGCAGACCGCGACCGATCCGGCCGCGAAGGTAAAAGCAATGCTTGCACTCGGTGCGACCAAGATTGCAGCGCACAAAGCAGACGACGCGCAAAAGATCGCCGAGCAGATCATGAGTCTGCAACCGGAAGGGAAAGTGAATGCGGAGGCGCGCTTACTCTCCGGCGATGTGCAAATGGAACGCGGCCATTTCGATGAAGCGAGCAAGGCCTATATGGGTGTGGCTTTGCTCTACGATGATTCGTCGATCACGCCGCGCGCGTTGCAGAAAGCCGCGGCCGCCTACGAGAAGGCGGGTAAGAAAATCGAAGCCGATCACGCCACGCAACAACTGCGCGAAAAATATCCGGAATTCGCGCGCAGTTGATCGGCTAACCGATTGCGAGCGTTTCAAGCGGAAGCGGCGCGAGAAAATCTTTGGTGTCGTCCACGTGCAGGACTGGCTTGGCCAGATGGGCCGCGAGCAAACTCGCATCCGGTGACAGCGCGATGCCGGCTTGCGCCTCGATTTGCGAGTCGTGCAATTGCCCAACCACATGTTCGACATTTCGCAGGACATTTCGGTTGTTGGTAAACTGCACGGTACAAACTCCCGGTGCGGTTGCTTCGACAAACGGCGCGAGGCTAAAAGCAAATTGCAGCAGCAGATCGTCGAGCAATTTTTCCTGCGCGCGCAGCCGGGTTTTAATTACCAACTGCAGGCAACGCGCCAAGCCCTGGCTCGGCGTCATGCCGCGACGCACGCCGACATTTTCCGCCGTCTGGTTCAGTTGCAGGATGATCGCTTTCGCTTCTTCGCCATCGATCAAACCGACCGGTTGATTCCTCAGCTCAGGTTGATGACGCAGCGCGGCCTGCAGATAAAAATTCGGCAGATAAATGGTGGCGAACATTAGCCGGCTCCGATTGCGAGTTGGCGTCCACCGTGCCTGCGCTGCACTTGAAACTGCAGTCGCGCGAAATTGTCTTCCGCCTGCAAATGCGGCAAGCGCCAACGGTTCTCCAACTCGAGTTTGAGTTGCGCGCTACTAATTATGCTCTGGCGCGTGAAGACGAGCAGGGCAGTCGCACTCGGTTCCACCAGTCGCTGCAAACGATACCAGGTGGTCTGCGGAATCTTGCGCAACTCTGCCGGTGCGTTCAGGACAAGATCGAGCACGACGAGCGGAAAATTTCCATCCCGCAAAAGCAAATCAGCGGCTTTAACCGCTTCGATCGTTTTGTGGCAGCGAATCCAAAAGAGATTGCGCAAAATGAGATGGCCAAGTGGTTGGGGGTCGAATGAATCGCGGCCATCGACCAAGACCAAAAAGGTTCGTTGCTCATGTGCGCTTTGCAGCAATCGACAAATCAAAAGAGCACTGCCCGCACTCAAGCAGGCACTGCTCAGTTCTGTAATCGCGCCCTTGGGAAAACCGCCACCGGTTATTCGATCCAACTCTGGCAAACCGCTCGGCAGATGAGCTGCCGGCGCGGTCTGCAGTTGCGGATAACGTTCTGCTAAGAGATTTCGCAGATCTATCAGCTTGCTCTTAGCCGCCACACCGTCAGCATGACAGCGAGCGTAATATGTTCAAGAGAACATTAACCGCGTTTCCGCCGCGGCGTCGCTGTTTGCTTGCGGAGCAATGCCACCATCACTCCCTGCACCAGTAACTCCCTCGCCGGGATCAGATCAGGGAACATTGGATTCTCTGCTTTCAAATATGGCCGGCCATGATCGGTCACGTAACGCTTCAAGGTTGTTTCGCCGTCGATCAATGCCGCTACGACATCGCCGTTCTGCACTTCCTTGTCTTCCATGACCACGAGATCGCCATCGAGGATGTGCGCATTGATCATCGAATCACCGCGCACCCGCAGCGCAAACGTGCGGGCATTTTTTGAAATGTTCGCCGTCTGGCTGTCGAGCGAAACATGCCCCTCCACCGTCTGTTCGGTCAACGACGCCATGCCCGCCGGGATTTGCCCGTAAATCGGAATATCGGTGATCCGCACTCTCTGCACCGGAGTGACAA
Organism: Verrucomicrobiota bacterium; assembly: GCA_030948055.1. Classification (GTDB taxonomy): domain Bacteria; phylum Verrucomicrobiota; class Verrucomicrobiia; order Chthoniobacterales; family UBA10450; genus JACCTI01. The sequence goes on from JALZAX010000228.1 coordinate 3,918, forward strand.
GGGCACGTGCTTTTCGGGCATGTCGATCAAGAAAACCTTTCCGCTCCAGGGCATCGAGGTACTGCATGACCGAAGTTTGACTGGCGAAACCAAAATGCTTTTGGATTTCGCGCGTACTGGGCGTGATGCCTTTTTCGCGTTGCTCGTTCTGAATGAAGTGGAGGACGCTTTCCTGTCGCTCGGTCAGCACGGCGGAACCTTTCGCCTAACGAGCGCTGAGTTGCAAGTTCAAATGAACACGAAACCTACAACCTGAGTTGGAGTTGTCTTTCTTCCAACTGCTCGATCCAGCGATTGAGATACGAGAATTGAAGATAAAGGGCATGCAGTTGTCCAGAATCGTTTTCCTCGACAGTTTGCAGCCTAACGAGTGCTGCATTTTTTAATTCGGAAATTATCGCCAGCACCCCGGCGATTTTATTTTGGATGGCCGTGATTTCACTCTTCAGCAGTGATCGGCTCAAGGCGTTCGTGGCCTGCGAAAGTTTATTCAAGAGGAGATCTGTTTCCCTGGTTAGGCCGGCGACTGCTGGAAAAAGATTTTCAATCTCGCGCGGGACACCGGCGTTCTCCCGTGAAGGAGCGTCGCCGCGCAGCGTCAGCAAGTGATACAATCGTCGTTTGGCATCGCGCAAGACTTGGTAGGCCTCGTTGAGCTGCGCATCGGGCGACGCCGTTCGCGCTTTCGCGTGGTAAATCTCTTTCAGCTTTTCCGGATCGAGCCAGGCTTGCCGCGGTTGATCGAAGAGCGCGAAGTAATCCGTCATGCAGCGAAGCTTTCGCCACAGGAACAATGCGCGACTGCGTTGGGATTCGTCACTTTGAACCCGCCCTTTTGCAGGTCCTCACTAAAATCGAGCAGCGAACCGCTCACGAAAAGCGCGCTCTTCGGATCGACCACCACCCGCACACTGGATGACTCCACCATGATATCGCGATTGGCCGGTCCATCGACCAAATCCATTTTGTA
>JALZAX010000229.1 GCA_030948055.1 Verrucomicrobiota bacterium
TTCGCGTTCCGTCCAAAGTCGTAAACATATTCCCGGTGCGGTTCGTCCCGCGCGTCCGGCGCGTTGATCGGCCGAGGCGCGGCTAATTTTCTCGATGAGCAAGGTGTTGATTCCGCGGCGCGGATCGAAGCGCGCGATTCGCGCCAATCCACTGTCGATCACCACCCGCACGCCCTCGATCGTGAGCGAAGTTTCCGCGACGTTCGTGGCGACGATCGCTTTGCGTTTGTCGTAACGCGCGAGTGCGGCGTCTTGTTCGGCGGCCGGTAATTCGCCATGTAACGGCAGCGGCACGAACTGATTGCTCACGCGTGAGGCGCGCACCGCGGAAAGCGTGCGCATGATTTCGTATTTGCCCGGCATGAAGATAAGCGCGTCGCCTTCAGTCGATGAGGCGAGACGCGCCAGTTCATCCGCGGCCAAATCCCAGATCGCATAATCATCCGCGCGCACGGGCTTGTCGAGATACTCGATCGTCACCGGATGTTGTCGGCCGCTCGAGGTGAGCAGCGCGCACGGTTCCAGAAATTTTTGCAGCGCACCGGTATCGAGCGTGGCCGACATGACGCCAATTTTCAGATCGGGCCGCGACTTTTCCTGCAAGCGCAACGCCCGCGCCAGCGTGATGTCGCCGTAAAGATGACGCTCGTGAAACTCGTCGAACAAAATAGCCGACACGCCGCGCAACTCCGGATCCTGAATTAATTGCCTGAGCAAGATCCCTTCGGTGACGAAACGGATCCGCGTGCGAGCGGAGACAACATTTTCAAAACGAATCTGAAATCCAACTTCGTCGCCTAACGAGACCTTACGTTCCTGCGCCACGCGCGCGGCCAACAAACGCGCGGCCAAACGCCGCGGTTGCAATATAACCACCTGCCCGCGCCCGAGCATTTCGTGATCGAGCAAGATTTGCGGAACCTGCGTCGATTTTCCCGAGCCAGTAGGTGCCTGCAGAATCAGGCGCGGCTGTCCTGCGAAAGCCCGCACGATCTCCGACTCGAGTTCGTAGATCGGGAGATCGCGCGGCTCCACGATCTATTTCGCGCGCGGCTTGTGGATGAGACCGAGCCCGCGGGCATCTTTGTAAAATGGCCGCGGCGAATCGATCGATTCCTCATTCGGATTGAGCAGGAAGGATTCGCATTCGGGATGGGCCGCGCGCCATTCGACGAAAGCGCGGCGCACACCACCTTCTTTGGTCGCATCAAGATTCTGTGAGAAACGACTCACATCGTGGACGACGAGCATTCCGCCGTAGGCGTGCGCGCCGTACCACAGATCGAGTTGGCGCACAGTTGCGCTGTATTCGTGTGAGTTATCGAGGATGATCAACTCCGGCGCGGTGCCGAAGTAGTCTTTCGCGGCCTGCACAGTTGCGGGATCAAGAAAATCGCCTTCCGCGACTTGGACGAAGTCCTCCAGTTTCGCGCGCCTAATCCATTGACGCCCCGCGGCCAGCGAAGCCGGATCGATGTCGATCGTAAATAATCCGCGGCGCGCATTCATTCGCCGCAACATGAAACCGAGCAGGAGTGCGGAATAACCGGCATGCGTTCCGAGTTGCACGATGCGCTCGGCGCGATTCCCTAAAACAAGCCCATGTAAGAACGACATCAGTGGCACCGACACTTCATCGACCTGGCCGGCGCGACTCGTCTCCTCGAACCATTCGGCTACGATCGCCCATTCACTTTCCGACAGATCTGAGTATATTGCCGGCTCGTAATTCATACCCGGCAATCGATGCCACCAAAAACCCGGCGCCTCTTCTGCGCTCCATTTCTTTGACCGAACCGAGTCACTCATTTTTTTATGCTCAGCCAATCCCGAGGATTTTCACACATCGAGATTGTCTGCGACGAACGATCATATCAAGCAGCTGGAACTCACTATGAAGTTTGACTCATCGTCCCGCCTTCTTTTTTTCGCGCCGCATCCCGACGATGAATCGCTTGCCGCAGGGGGCCTGCTGCAAAAGGCGGCGGCCGCCGGTGCGAATGTGCGCGTTATTTTCGCTACAAACGGCGACAATAATCCATGGCCACTGCGCGTAGTCGAACGGCAATGGAAAATCGAGGCGCATCATCGGTTGCTCTGGGGCATGCGGCGCATGCACGAAGCACGCGAAGCTTTACAGGTCCTCGGTCATTCGCCGGCCAGCGCTGATTTTCTGCAGCTGCCGGACCAACGATTGACGGAATATTTCCTGCAATCGGATCAGCAACTGATCCACCGTCTCGCGCGTGTCATCGCCAAAGCGCAGCCGACTTTGATCGTCGCGCCAGCGGCTTTCGACATACACCCGGACCACAACGCTTTTCATCTCCTGCTCAATCGCGCGGTTGATGCCGGCGGACTCAGTTCCATTCCGCGACTCTATTATTCGGTTCATCAAACGGGTTATCGTGGCAATTACAGGCGCGTGGTCTTGCCGCTGACGGCGAAAGAACAGGAAACGAAACGTCGCGCCATTCTTTGTCATCAATCCCAAATGGCGCTGAGTCGCCGGCGTTTCTTGCGCCACGTTTTGCCGCAGGAAGAATTCTGGCGCGCGCTGCCGGCCCGCGAGGTCGATCTGTTGCACCCGGTTTCGTACGGTCACGTCGACCATGGGACCTTGCGCCTGCGTTTGCAGCGGCGGATCCGGTCCGCCACTTTCGCGCGTTGCACTTTGCTGGTGGCGATTGAATCAGCGACCGCGAGTCATCGCTGGGCGTTGCGTCTGCCGGCGTTTTCCAAGCAGGTCGCGTTCGAAGATGCGCTCAGCGGAATGAAGATGGGATGCGCGCGCGTTCGCATTCACGGCACGCAGGCCGAAGTCGATCTGCCGTTGGACTCGCTTTGCTCGCGAAAACTTTCGGAGTTAGGCGAAATTCGCTCGCTCCACACCAAGCTCGAACAGCCGACCTTGTTTTACGATTACGCTGGCTGGCGCGAAACCCCTGCGACACAGGTTGCGGTTACCGCCTCGACGCCACGCCGCGCCTTGGAAACCGCCAGGCCGCGCTCGGGGCGAATGCTGCCGACTACGGCGCGAGCCGTTCGATAGTCCAACTTCGGTCAGACTGCCGCGAATAACGGAAGCGATCGTGCAGACGATTCGTGCGGCCTTGCCAAAATTCGATCGTCTCCGGCAGCACGCGATAACCACCCCAATTTTCCGGCAACGGGATAGGTCCCTCGCCAAATCGCTTCGTCAATTCGGCTAATTTCTTCTCGAGCGCCGTTCGATCCGGAATCACTTCGCTTTGCGGCGACGCCCAGGCGCCAAGCTGACTTCCGACCGGACGCGACTGAAAATACTCTTCTGACTCCGCGTGCGAAGTTTTGTCGACCGTGCCGTTGATTTGAATTTGCCGCTCCAGTTGCACCCAGAAAAAATTCAGTGCCGCACGCGGATTTTGCGCGAGCTCCTTCGCTTTCGCGCTCTCGTAGTTGGTGTAAAAAACGAAACCGCGTTCGCTGATCCCTTTCAGCAAAACGATGCGCGATGCAGGCATTCCATCCTTTGTCGCGGTGGAAAGACACATCGCGTTCACATCGCGAATTTCCGCCGCGGCCGCGTCGCCGAACCATTTCGAGAATTGCTTGATCGGATCGGGATCGAGATCGGCGCGTCGCAAACCATGTGCGACATAGTCCTCGCGCAACGCGGCAATGTTGAGCTGTCGCGAATCCATCTCGCTCTACAATTGCGAGCGGAACGGAATTGCCAACCATTCAATCACCCGTTCCACCGGCGAACGATTCTTGAAATCCTCCAGCGTGTAGGGACGCGACTGCGTCAAATCTTTCTCGAACGTCTGCTCCATCTGGCGCGCAAAATTTTCATCATACACAACGACATCGATTTCCTCGTTAATTTCCGAGGAGCGCGAATCGAGGTTCGAAGATCCGACCATGGAGAAGAGGCTGTCAGCCACCATGGTCTTGGAGTGAATCATGGTTGGTTGGTATTCGAAAATCTTCACGCCGCCTTCGAGGAGATGACCATAGGCAGTGCGGCCGGCCGATTGCGTGAGCGGCTGATCGTTATGCGGGCCGGGCAAAAGCAGCCGCACATCCACGCCGCGTTGCGCTGCCCTAACGAGTAATTCCACCTGATCGTCAGTCGGCGTGCAATAGGGATTGGTGATCCAAATCCGTTTTTCCGCCGCCGCGAAAGTGACCGCCTGCACCAGTGGAATCGGCGCGACCGAAAACGAATGCGACTCGACCACCTGCGCCTTCAGATCGCCCGCCGCCGCCAAAGCGGGAAATTGGTCGGCCCCGCTGAGTGCTTCCTTAAAAGTTTTGATCCAGTGACCTTGAAAAGCCGCCTGCAACTCAGTCACGACTGGCCCTTCACAACGAATGTGCGTGTCGCGCCAATGATGTTCGTCCTGCGCGTGGCCGCTCCATTTTTCGGAAAAGGCCGCGCTGCCGGTGAAGCCGATTTTTCCATCGACCACCATGATGCGGCGATGCGAGCGGCGATTGGTGCGATCCATTCGCCACGATTGCACCGGGTGATAGTAGGCAAATTTGCAACCGGCCTGCTTCATCATCTTCACGTCGGAATTGTTCAGGCCCCAACCGGAACCAATGCCGTCGAGCAGAATGCGCACTTCCACGCCGGCCTTGGCTTTTTCACAAAACGCATCGCGAAATTCCCGCCCGACCGCGTCCGATTTAAAAATATAAGCCGCGAAGTTGATGGACTCTTTCGCCGCGCGGATTGCAGCGAGCATGGCCGGAAAATATTCGTCGCCATTGAGCAGCGGTTCGATCTTGTTTCCTTCCAACGGCACCGGATTGCTCAGCGCCAGCGCCGATCGGAAAAATTC
>JALZAX010000230.1 GCA_030948055.1 Verrucomicrobiota bacterium
TTGGTCTCGTTAGGCATCGCCATCCTGCCGAATCTTCCCGGTTTTCTCGTGACCGTGAAACTCGTCGACGCCGCGAGTGTCCCGCAATTTTTCGTCACGCTCTACAGCTATGCATGGTTCGGCGGATTCGGGATCGCATTCTGCCTCTACATCGCGCTTCGCCGGTTTTTCCCAAGGGCGTAAGACCGCGCAAGCTGGCTGGCGGGAATCGATCACAGTCTCCCGCAAGGGAAGTTAATCCGTCCACAGATTACGCAGATTTACACAGATTTTGTCTTTGAATCTGTGGGGATCGAGGGTGCTGGAAATCTGTGGATGACCATGCCGGGGACGAGTTGCGGCTACGGTTTGCAAAAACAACTTCTCGACACTTAGGCAGCGGCAGTTAGGCTGAGGACACTCTTCCCTCCCTTGGGATGCCCGGCGCGGGTTCGCGGTAACTGATGCGCCCGGGTTTCATCGGTTCGATCGGCCGATGAAAACTTCGCTTTCGCCCCCCGTCTCCGGTTCCTCGCTCCCGCTCGGAGTGACGGCCCTTCACACCACTCGTTAGGCGCTGGCCCGGCCAGTGCGCCGCCTGTCACGTAGGCGTGATGAGCGGAATCGCCTGCCGTCCTTTCCAAAGTCCTTCATGTATTTTGGGTTAGTGGACAAGTCCCTCGGCCCACTGCCCAGTGGATATTTCTCGAAAAGATCCCGGCTCAAATCGTAAAGGGAAGGACGTCCGTTGGCTTTTTGTCCGGCCAACACTAAATCCAGCGCTTCGCGTAGAAGTTTCGACGGCGTGGTCTGGCGGCGTTTGGCGATCGATTTCAGCCGGACCTTGGTCTGCACGGGCACCTTAATCGAGAGCGTTTCATTCACGAGCGCTATGGTAGTCAAAATCTGTCACGCCACAACTACCGAATTCCTTCGCGCTGGCGTGGGCGCGATCGCAGGCTAACTCGCCTCCCTCTTCCAAGGGATACCGCTTCTTTCCACTGAGCCTCAAGCTCGGCATGGTGAAGCATGCGAGTAAACGTGACGGTAAAGCGGAGCGCGCACGCGAATCATCCGCGGTAGCTCGACCGGTCTTCGCCATCCCGTATCCGCCGGGAATCTCGGGCGTGGTGGCGGAGGAGGCGCGTGGGATTCCGCATTTCACCGATCGCGAACAGGAGGTGGGCGGCTGGATGGCCGAGGGCAAAACCGACGCGGAAGTCGCCGATATTCTAGGCATTGGCCTGGAGACGGTGAAGACGCACGTCAAGAGTCTCCTGGATAAGATCGACGTCGAGAACCGCAATGCCTTCGTCGCCTGGGTATGACGTAACCGGCTCGCGGTCGAACTCCAGAAACTGGCCTTGCGCAAGCGCGTGAGATACTCATGAAGCGCCGCGACCATTTTCGGATTTGTTGCGTGGCGCGTGGCGAGGATTTTTGCGCGCGCGGGGAAGTTTCCTGCATGCGTGGGATCGTTCGCGACGCACGCCGCCACATTCTCTCGGCAGCGCGCGATCATTCCGGCGCGCTCGCGGAATTTTCCGCCGGCTCCGCGCAACGTTCGCTGCGCGCCGCGTCAACATTCCCACACGCCGCGCCAGCATCGCGCGCTGCGCATCGAACATTCTCGCGCGCGCCGCGAACTTCGCGGCCACGACGATTTGCCGCTTTCCGCAGTAAATCACCTGAAAGAACCCAAGAAACAACAAACAATACCATGGCCAAATCCACCTATCTCAGCGCGAGCGATGACGGCTTCGCGCACCAACTCCTCACCTTCAAGAGCGCGATCGGCGCTTACGCGACTGCGCTCGGACTCACCCCGGCGCAAGTCACCGCGCAGGCGGCCGACGCCGATTACTTCAACTACGTCCTCACCTGCCAGCAAGTGATGTTGAACGGCTCCAAACAGTGGACCGCATGGAAAGACCTCACGCGCATGGGCGGCGCCGTCCCACCGACCGGCGCACCGGCTGCCCCCACGTTTCCCGCATCCGTTCTCGTGGTCGCGCCCGGCATCGAAGTCCGCTTCCGCGCGCTCGTGAAACAGATCAAAGCCAACACTGATTACAACGAATCGATCGGCCAGGCCCTCGGCATCGAAGGCTCACAACAAATCGGTCCCGATTACGCCACCCTCGCACCCGCGCTCAATCTCAGTATCAGCGGCGACCAGGTCTACATCGACTGGGGCTGGCAAGGCTACAGCGCCTTCCTCGATCAATGCGAACTGCAAGTCCACCGCAGCGACAGCAAAGGCTTCGTCTTCCTCGCCATCGATACCACACCCGGCTACACCGACACCCAGCCCTTCCCCGGCGCGCCGGCAAAATGGACCTACCAGGCCATCTACCGTGTCGCCGACAACCGCGTCGGCCAATGGAGCGCACCGACGAGCGTGACCGTCGGCGGGTAACGGAGTTGTAGCCACGCCTCTGCGTCGGCGTGTTTGCCTAACGAATCAGAACGGCCGGAGGCGCAGGCATCCGGCCGTTCCTGTTCAGCTCATGAAGAGGTCGCGCGGCAATCCACTTTGACGAATGATTCCGGAGAGCGTTCCGCGATCCAGTTCCGTTGCATCGGCACAGGAAACGAAATCGTCCCTCGTTTCATAATGACGTGGCTGCCGCGTTGCCGCACCTGCACGAACCCCTGCGCGGTTAAAAGCGCGCACAACTCCGCGCCGGAGAAAACCCGCAGCCTAGGCATGCGATACTGCGAGCGGCTTGACCGCGATCTTCGGGTCCGCCAGACGCGTGGCCACCTCAGCCTCGTTCGTAGAGTCCAGCCAGAGTTCCACCGCCTCTTTGATCATCGCTTCTGCGTGCTCCATCGTCTCGCCTTGACTAACTATCCCGAGCTCGGGACAGGTCGCTACAATCCACCCATCCTCACCGGGCTCAAAGATTGCCGTCAAAGGCGGAAGTTGCATCGCGACGAGTATAAGCAACAGGAGCGGTAACTGCAATCTCCCCTGACCCAGCGACAGCAAGGGCTTCGTCTTCCTCGCCATCGATACCACACCCGGCTACACCGACACCCAACCCTTCCCCAACGCGCCCGCGAAATGGATTTACCAGGCCATCTACCGCGTCCGCCGGCGATCGCGTCGGCCAATGGAGCGCGCCGACGAGTGTGACGGTCGGCGGGTAGTTGGAAGTCGGAAATCAGAGATCAGAAGTCGGAAAGCGAATGGCCGGATGTGCGAACGTCCGGCCGTTTTCGCGACGAATCATCGACTAGTCGAATCGCAATTCAAGATACCTGCCCAGTTCTACCGCGAGCACAGCCGCTGCGATCTCGTCCGGCATGTGGTTCTAGTTTTAACCAGCTCGCGTGAGGCAGCACGACAATTGCGATTCTGCGGCCAGTTAGATTCTGCTGATAACGTAGCTGCTTATCAGTTGTGACCAGCACATCGAACTGCTCTTCCGCTTTCGCGAGCAGTTCGCCATTCGAAACTTCAGACCAACCTGCCTCAAACGCGGTGACGACGTCGTGTCCGGCAAAGTGCTTTCGCAATGGCACCGGCGTTCCCTGATCGAAGAGAACGCGCACGTTGATTAAGCCGTCGCGAGACTCGCTTCGGCAAATTCCAAAACGGCCAGCGCCTGCTCCCGAGTGACCCCCGGGAACCACTCCAGGAATTGATCGACCGTTGCGCCGTCCTCGAGATTTTCGAACAGCGTCTTCACCGGCACGCGCGTTCCTCGAAAAAACCATGCGCCGCTCAGCTTATCGGGCGAACGCTCAACAGCCCCGCACAAAGTCCAATCGAGCATGGGCAAAGTGTACCCGCTTGCGAAAGAACAACAAGAATTGCCGCGGCAGCCGCCGCGTCTATAATGTAGATAAATGTACGTCCCGCGCACCATGGCCGCGGAAATTTCCGTTGCGGAAGGTCAGGCCGTCGATTTGCAGGTGAGCAAAGGTCGCATCGTCACCGCGCCGCTGAAAAAGAAGCAGTGTGAACTGGCTGACCTTCTGGCAGGCGTGACAGCAAAAAACCGCCACGCCGAAATGAACTCCGGTCGCGCCCGCGGACGCGAGAGCTGGTAACGCATTTCGAAGGCTCCCGCTTGGCGCGCTTAACATTAGGGCTCAAAGCAACTACGCTAGGTAGCGGCGTCTGCCGAAATGCCTAATGAGTCGTCAGGGCTCTCGTTTACGGAAAGGTCAGGCGATAGAAGCGTTTGGTTGCACCGATCGCTCCTTGGTCGTCGAATTGCACTGTTCCGGTTGCGTCGCTCGTGACGGTAGCGAGATAGCTGAACCCACTCGTTAGGTTCGCTGACACTTGGACGGTATGCGGGGCGTTTGCTATGCCTAGACCTTGAAGGAAGAACTCTCCAGTAGCTAGGTGCGCAAGAGAAGTAATCTTCAAGCTAGGTGTGAGACCGTTGTATTCATAAGCGCCGATGTCGCTCGTGCCATTGCGCAGCAGGTAACGTTGATCGTAGGCCGGAGCATAAGTGTCACCGCCGGCATTGATGGCCGGGCTGCCGGCTTGCAGTGCGTGGGTCCGTGTCTTACCGCCATTACTAGTCAGCGGCAAAAGCTGTGGATTGATGCCGGTTTGGTCGCCCGTCGCGGTGAAGCCGTTGGCACCGGCGGGATCGCCGATGAGATTGTGGCCCTGCGAGGTGAAATTACCATTGGCATCGGGCGAGACAGAGGTGGCCGTGTTTCCAGCGATGACGGTGTTGCGGATGTTGAAGGTTCCGCTTCCGACAAGCGCGACTCCGCCTTCGAACGTCGCAGAGTTGTTACTCACGGTGCAGTTGGTCGCAGTAGCTGCGCCGACGCAGTAAATGCCGCCGCCGATT
>JALZAX010000231.1 GCA_030948055.1 Verrucomicrobiota bacterium
CTGTAAAATTCTTGTGACAAGCTGTGAATAACCTGTTAACAACCCTCCGATCTCCTTTGAAATCAGCGTCTTTTAAATACTGCGTGATACCCTGCGCGCTCGCCGCGTGTGCTTTCGTTTTCACGTCTTGCGAATCAACACCGGCGCATTCTTCAACGCGCCGTTTGCCGAGCTACGAACCGCCGATTGCCAAACATGATTTTCAAAGCGTGCGCACAACCGCTTACACGCACACCGAGTCCGATCATGTGGAATTCACGAATCACAACGCGCTCGGAGGGCGACTCCAGGCAGCGAGCGCGCCGGTCCGCCGCGCCGAATATGTGCCGCGCGCTCAGCCCGTGGGTGGCTCAGCCAGCAGCGATCTGTCGCCGGAATATCAACGCGGTAATTCGATTAACTCCTCCCTTTATCTCGCGCCGCGGAAACAGAAAGTAACGAAATGGGTCAAAACTAAACACGGCCGCAAGAAAGTCGTCGTAACAGAATATGTGCGACCGACGATCGGGAGTGCGGCGGCCGATTGGTCGCGCTGGCCCGCGGGAACAATATTTCGCATCGTTTCCACCGGACAGATTTACAAGGTCGAGGACTACGGTTGGGCGCTGGCTGGCCGGAACACGATCGATCTTTATTTCGCAACACGCCGCGACATGATTGACTGGGGCGTGCGGACGGAGCCAATCCAAATTCTGCGCTGGGGTGATCCGCAACAGAGCCTGCAAGTCCTGCAAAATCACCAGGGCTACAAACACATTCAGCGAATGGTCTTGGAGCTTCAGGGACAGCAAGACGAAGCAGCGGCCCTTCAGTAGTCGTTAGGCACTCGTTAGGCCGCTTTTTCCCAATCGAGGATAATCTTGCCCGATTGGCCGGACTTCATTAGCTCCACGCCTTCGATTATTTTCGTGTAGGGAAAATGATGGGTAATGACTGGTGAAATATCGAGGCCGCTTTGAATTAGTGCGGTCATCTTGTACCACGTCTCAAACATTTCGCGGCCGTAGATTCCTTTGATCGTCAGACCGTGAAAGACGACGAGATTCCAATCGATCGCGGCGCTGCCGGGCATGATCCCGAGCATGGCGATGCGGCCGCCGTTTACCATCACGTCGAGCATGTCGGTAAATGCGCGCGGGTTGCCGGACATTTCCAATCCAACGTCGAAGCCTTCTTTCATTTCCAGTTCGTGCATTGCGTCCTGCAGTTTGGTTTCACGCACATCGATCGCCATGGTCGCGCCCATTTTTCTCGCGATGTCGAGACGATATGGATTCACGTCTGTGATCACGACTTTGCGCGCGCCGGCCATCTTCGCGATTGGCACGGCCATGCATCCGATCGGGCCTGCTCCAGTGATGAGCACATCTTCGCCCACCAGATCAAAAGAAAGCGCGGTGTGCACGGCGTTGCCTAACGGATCGGAACACGAAATGACATCGAGCGAGATTTTCGGATCGCAGCGCCAGATGTTTTTGTAGGGAACAACCACGTATTCGGCGAAACCGCCCGGTCGATTAACACCGATGCCTTTCGTGTTCGGACAAAGATGTCGGCGACCGGCCAGGCAATTACGGCAATGCCCGCAGACAATGTGGCCTTCGGTAGTAACAAGCTCGCCTTCCTTAAAATCGGTCACCGCATTCCCGACGCGATCGACCACGCCGACAAACTCATGTCCGATGACCATCGGCACCGGAATTGTTTTCTGCGCCCACGCGTCCCAATTATAAATGTGCACGTCGGTTCCGCAGATCGACGCTTTCTGTACCCGAATGCGCACATCGTTCGGCCCGACGTCGGGCACGGGAACTTCCTGCAATTCGAGACCCGGCTCGGAGCGAGCCTTGACTACGGCCGGCATTGTCTTGCTCACGCCGCCGAACCTAGGCGAGGCGTTGCGGTGCGGCAATCAACCTTGCGTTTGACTTCTTCTTTCCGGATGGTGGCGACTCATGTCCTCCACGGTCGATCGCGCCACGCCCAAGCCGGTCACCGCCAAGCTCACTTTTATCTTCCGCTTCGCCAGCACGATCGCTCTTTGGTCGATCGCGCTGCTGATCATTTTTTCCGGATACGAGCTGGCGTTTTTCGCGCTCATCGGGTCGCTCGGGCTTCTTTCGCTCTGGGAATTTTACGGGATGCTCGATCACAAGGGCCTGCCGAATTTCAAGATTACCGCGATGATCTCCGGCGCGATCATGCTCTGCGGAAGTTTCTATTACTTCTCGCACCTTGGTCTCGCGCATTCCTACGACTTCGAGGTTGCGGTCTTACTCGGATTTTTACTGACCGTTTTCGCGCGGCAAATGTTCGAAGGCCTGCGCGACGACGCGCCCTTGCGCACGATGGCTTACACGCTTTTCGGCCTGCTTTATGTGCTTTGGCTCTACAACTTCATCACGAAAATTGTTTACGTCGTGCCGCGCGCGCCCACTGGCGCGGTCACGGGCCAGTTTTACGTGCTCTATTTGATCGCGATCACAAAATTCAGCGACATGGGCGCGTATCTGACCGGCAGCCTGATCGGAAAACACCAGATGATTCCGCACATTAGCCCGAAAAAAACCTGGGAAGGTTTTGCCGGAGCGCTTTTCTTTTCGCTGCTGGCGAGCTGGGGTTTGTTGAAGTTGATGCCGGGTAAACTGGCCGTTCTGACTTGGACGCATGCGACTGTGCTCGGTTTGTTGCTCGGCTTCGCTGCCGTGATCGGCGATCTGGCGGAATCGATTATCAAACGCAGCACCGGCGTGAAAGATTCCGGAAATCTCTTGCCGGGAATCGGCGGCGCGCTCGATCTGATCGACAGTCTTTTGTTTACCGCGCCGCTCTTGTTTTTTTACCTGCGTCTGGTCGTCGGCGTTAGCGCGTAGTTTTGTCATGAAGCGCAAGCGGGTTGTCGTGCTGGGCGCGACCGGATCGATCGGCGAAAGCGCGCGAAAAGTTGCGCGGGACATTCCGGAGCGGATGCAGATCGTTGGCCTCGCCGCAAATAGCAGTGCGACGAAGCTGGCCGAACAGGCTAACGAATTTCGCCCCGAGGCCGTCTGCATCGTTGATGAATCGAAGATGGATGAATTGCGGACTAAGCTTGATTATGCGCCGCAGATTTTTTCGGGCGAGGAGGGTCTTTGCGAGATCGCGCGCTCAACGAGTGCTGAGATGGTGTTGATCGCGGTTGTCGGTACCGGCGGATTACGACCCGCCCTGGCGGCGATTGAAGCTGGCAAAGATATCGCGGTCGCGAGCAAAGAAATTCTCGTCATGGCGGGTGAGATCGTGATGAAAGCCGCAGCGCAAAAAGGCGTGCGCGTTTTGCCGGTTGATAGCGAACACAACGCGATCTTTCAATGTCTCGATGGGAACAAATCGGAAGTCCGTCGTTTGATTCTCACCGCTTCGGGCGGGCCGTTCCGCAAATTGCCTAACGAGCAGTTTGAATCCATCAACCGTGAACAGGCGCTCAAACATCCGACTTGGAACATGGGCCCGAAGATCACGATCGACTCCGCGACTTTGTTCAACAAAGGCCTCGAGATGATCGAGGCGCGCTGGCTTTTTGATGTCGAGATGGCGCGCGTCGAAGTCGTGATCCATCCGCAAAGTATTGTGCATTCAATGGTCGAGTTCACCGACGGCTCTGTTCTGGCGCAACTCTCGCATTCTGACATGTGTTTCCCGATTCAGTACGCCGTCACCTGGCCGGAACGGGTGCCGAATTCTCTGGCTCCGCTCGATTTCGGAAAATTGGGGGCGCTCGAGTTCGAAACACCGCGCTACGATGATTTTCCCGCGCTCAATCTCGCGCGACGCGCCGGTGAGACCGGCGGCACCCTGCCTGCTGTCTTGAACGCCGCTAATGAAATCGCTGTCTCAGCTTTTCTTGAAAAGCGCCTCGCCTTCCCGGGAATCTGGCAGTCCGTCCGTGAAATCATGGACCGGCATACGCCCGTTGCGCAGCCAGACCTCGATGCGATATTGGCCGCCGATCAATGGGCCCGCGCGGAAGCTGCGGCCCTGATCCGGAAGAACTAGCTCGGTGTTTCCGTTAATCATGCACATCCTTCGCATCCTCTTCATCGTCCTCGAGGTCATTGTTCTATTTAATCTCCTCATCATCGTACATGAGGTTGGTCACTTTCTTGCGGCGCGCTGGCGCGGATTGGTCATCGAAAAATTCGGCGTCTGGTTTGGCAAGCCGCTTTGGAAAAAAACCATCAACGGGGTCCAGTACTCGTTAGGCTCAATTCCCTTCGGTGGATTCGTCGCGCTGCCGCAACTGGCGCCCATGGACATCATCGAGGGCAAAGCGGATGTCGATCGCGCCACCCTCCCGCGAATTTCCGCGCTCGACAAAATCATCGTCGCGATTGCCGGCCCGCTTTTCAGCCTGCTCCTCGCGTTGGTCTTCGCCTGCATCGTCTGGGTCGTCGGACATCCCGTGAGCGAATCCGACACCACCACTGTTATCGGTTATATCCCGGCCGAATCGCCCGCAGGCAAAGCTGGTTTGCAGGCCGGTGACAAGATTCTCGAAGTGGACGGCAAACCCGTCCGCCGTTTTTCGGGCATGAACGATAGCGTGGTTTGGAATGTCGTCCGCAGTGAAGGCGCGACCATTCCGATCAAGGCCGAACGCAACGGCGCGGTTATGGATTTTTCCGTCGAGCCCTACAAAGCGGAGACGCGCGGCTGGCGGCGAAAAAGCGTGCGGCAGATTCTGATCGTTCCGCAAGAGACCGCGATTATCGATCAAGTCCTGCCGAAAACTCCGGCGGCGGAAGCGGCGCTCGCGCA
>JALZAX010000015.1 GCA_030948055.1 Verrucomicrobiota bacterium
ATCGCCTGCGTGCCGCGCACTACTTCATCAGAAAGGCCAAAATCGCGGAAAGACACTCGCCGAACTTACGCCGATACAGATACTGCGCACATGGGAAAATCGATTCGCGTTTTGGTCATGGCCGACACGCACAATCATCTACCGCCGAATTTCAATCGCCTGGCCGACGACGTGGATGAAATTTGGCATCTCGGCGATGTCTGCGCGCCGAGCTTGCTCGAGGAAATTCGCGCACTCGGGCCGCCGCTTACACTTGTCCGGGGAAATTGCGACAGCGAGATGGAATGGCCGCTGGTTGTGCTTTTGAAACGTAACGGCGTCTGCTTTCGTCTCGAACATATCCCGCCCGATAATCCGCCGACTGGTGTTGATGTTTTGCTGCACGGCCACACACACGTGCCGCGCTACGAACGCGTGGGAAGCGTTTTGTTTTTGAATCCCGGTTGCGTCACGCGACCAAACCGCGGCGCGCCCGCGAGCGTGGCTTATCTCGACATTGCCGCCGATGGCAAACTCAGTTGGAACCTCAAGACCATTCGTTAGGCGAATTATTCTGCGCGTAGCGCAATGATCGGATTCACACGACAGGCACGGCGCGCCGGCAACCACGCGGCGAGAATCGTGACCACGGACAGAATCGCACCGACGATTCCGAAGATTTGCGGATCGACCGGCGTGACGCCGAAAAGAAAACTGCGGATAACATGCGCGGAAGCGGCCAGACTGATCGCGCCAAACGCGACTCCGAAACCGAAGAGGCGGAAGCCGTGACCGAAAACCAAGGCGCGAATGTCTGCTGGTCGTGCGCCGAAGGCGATTCGCACTGCCATCTCACGCAACCGCCGCAACGCGCTGTAAGCGAGCACGCCATATAAGCCGACGGCGGCGAGCAGAAGCGCGAGGCCGGCGAAGATGGCGAGCAGGAAGCTGAGCAATCGCTGCGTCGACCACGTCTCGGCGACCCGTTCTTCCATTGTGCGCACGTCGAAAACGGGCTGCGCTGGATCGATGCGATTGATAATATCGCGCACAGATTTCTCCAAAGCCTTCACGTTGCCGCTCGCCCTAACGAGTAATACCTGGTTCGTCCGGCTCGCTTGCGTTTGGGAAAAGAAAAATCCCGGGATGGGCTGCGCGTCGTCGTAGCCACGCATCTTGATGTGCCCGACCACGCCGATGATTTGATAGAAAACAGGATCCTCGCTGTTTCCATCAACGCCACCGATCGTGAGACGTTTGCCGATCGCGTCCTGTTTTGGGAAAACCGTGTCGGCCAGCGCTTGGTCGATGATTACGACTCGCGGCGAATCTTTCGTGTCGGTGGCGTTGAAGTTTCGACCGCGAATTAACGTTGCGCCCAACGCGGCGAAATAGTCACCCGCTACCACCTCAGAGTCCGCCACAGGCTGCTGGCTCGGATCGGTCGGCGGAGCGCCTTCGGGAAGAAAATTAAGCTGCCATCCGCTGAGCAACGGTGGGTTCGCGGCAATCGCGGCGTACTGCACCCCGGGCAATCGTCGCACCTCATCGAGCAAGGCATTGTCGAAATTCAAAACCTTCTCCACGTCGGTGTATTTAGTGTAGGGCAATTCGATCCGCGTGGTGAGAAGCCCGTGCGGGTCGAAACCGAGCGCGACTGATTGCATCTTCGAGAAACTCTTGAGAACCAGACCGGCCGCGCTGAGCAGGAGGAGCGTCAACGCGACCTCGCCGATCACGAGCCAATCGCGGCTGCGTCGCGCCGCTTTGGTTTCCGAGCTTCCGAAAGAGCCGGCTTGCAAGGCGGTTTGGATGTCTTTGTGCGCGACCTGCCAGGCGGGCCACAGTCCGAAGAGGATAGTCGTTAGACCGGCGAGCAGGAAAGTGAATGTTAGGACACGCGCGTCGAAACCAATTCCTTCGAAGCGCGGCGCGCCAGTTGGTGCAAACGCGACGAGGGCGTCGCGTCCCCAAATTGCGAAGAGGAAACCGAGCGCGCCGCCGATAATTGCGATGCAAAAACTTTCGATGAGAAGCTGCCTAACGACTCGTGTGCGCGATGCGCCAATGGCGGCGCGAATGGCAAACTCGCGCGCACGCGAGGCGCCGCGCGCCGCAAAAAGATTGGCCAGATTCGCGCACGCGATCAGCAAGACGAGAGCGACCGCGCAGAGGAGCAAGGTCAGATTGGTGCGATAACTGCCGAGTAAATTATCGAGCAGCGGCTTTACGTTCGCGCCGGTGCCGGCGTTCGTTTCCGGATAAGTTTTCGCCAATCGCGCCGCGATCGTTTTTATTTCACTGCGCGCTTGTTCGACAGTGACCCCCTGCTTCAGCCGACCCCACGCGAAAAACATGGGATGATTGGCGCGGTTCTGCCACCCGGGATTAGCGCTGCGGCGCATGACAGAAAACCACGCGTCCACGCCATGCGGCGAATCCATTTCACGCGGCATGACGCCGGTAACCGTGAAGGGCTGGCCGTGAAAATTAACCGCGCGTCCGACGATATTGGGATCGCGATTGAAGGCGTGGTCCCACAAGCGATCGCTGAGAACGACAAGCGCGGCCGCGCCGGGTTTGTCTTCATCTGCGGTGAAGGTACGTCCGAGTTGTGGATTGAGTCCGATCACGTTAAAAAAGTTCGCCGTAACAAACGCGACTGAGATTCGCTCCGGTTCGCGCCCGGAAATTCCGCTCACGTTGCGCGACTCCAAACGCGAGAGCGCAAGATGTTGAAAAGACTTCGCGTCGTTTCGCCAGTCGAGATAATCCGGCAGGGCAATCGATTGATCGGTCCCGCCACTGACTTCATTGAGATAAACAATGCGCTCCGGCTGCGGATACGGCAGCGGCCGTAGCAGCACAGCGTTGACCACACTAAAGATGGCGGTGTTTGCGCCGATCCCGAGCGCAAGCGTTAGCACGGCGATGATGGTGAAGACTGGTTGCTGCACGAGCTTGCGCATCGCGTAGCGAAAATCTTGAAGCAATGTGTTCATATTGATGGGGCTCCTGTTATTCCGTGCGAAGAGCTGCGACTGGGTCGGCTTTCGTCGCGCGCAACGCTGGCAACAACGCGGCGAGAAGACCGATGACGGCGAGCACTAACACGACCCCGCCGGCGAGGAGCGCAAAGAGGCTGGAGCGTTAGGTAAAGTTGCGGCTGCGTGAGGCTTTGTTTCACGAGCGTGCGCACGCGAGCAGGACTGCGTGAACAACAGTAAAAATCGCAGTGTTCGCGCCGATGCCGAGCGCGAGCGTGAGCACGGCGACAAAAGCGAACCCGGGCGATTTCCGCAGCTGGCGGAGTGCGTAACGAAAGTTATTCACGTCGTTTCCTCCTTTCGTTAGGCCATTATCAAGCTCAACGCGCGATCATGGGATGGAATCGGACGATTCGTGCCTAACGAGTGGTTTCATTCGGTGCGCAGCGCGGTAATTGGATCAATTCCGCTGGCGCGTCGCGCCGGCAACCAACATGCCAGGAGCGCGATGAGTGCAAGCAGAAACGCGACCGAAAAAAGTGTGGGAAAATCTGTGGCGGCAACGCCGTAGAGCAGGCTGGCGATCGATCTGGTCATGGCGAACGCGGCCGCGACGCCGATGATCATCGCAAGCACGACCAGACGCGCGCCTTGTCCGACGATGAGACGCAAGACATCAAGACGCTGCGCGCCGAGGGCCATGCGGATGCCGATTTCCTGGGTGCGTTGCGCGACCGAGTAAGCCATCACGCCGTAAATTCCAACCGCGGTGAGGACGATGGCGACGCCCGCGAAAACGATGAGCAGTGTCATGTTCAAACGCGGCTGCGCGACGGCGCGATCGATATATTGCTGCATGGTCCGTGTTTCGTAGAGCGGCAGGTCTTTGTTCAAACTCTCAACAGCTCCGCGCAAAGAAGGCAGGACCGCTTGCGGTTCCATTTGCGTGCGCGCGACGATGGTCATGCTTCCGCCGGAAGCTTGCGTGTGCGGCAGATATAGCTCCGGCATGTTCGCAGAAGTGAGCTTGCCGGCCTTGACGTCGCCGACCACGCCGACGATTTCGCGCTCTATCGGTTCGCGCACATCCAACGAAACCTGCGGCGTGATATGTTTCCCGATCGGATCTTCGTTGGGAAAATATTGCCTAACGAGTGATTCATTCACGATCACCACTCCGGGCGATTCGAATTTATCGCGCGGATCGAAGTCGCGGCCTTTGCGCAGTGGGATTTTCATGGTCGAGAAATAACCGGGCGTGACGACTCGTACCGCACTCAAGGCGCGATCGGATTTGGCGGTGGGTCGACCGGCGATGTCAAAGCCAGTTCTCCACTCGGAACCGCTCAAGGGCAGCGGATTGACGGCTGCGACAGAGCGCACACCGGGAATGGCGTTGGCTCGATCCATCAGCTGCACATAAAACTGTTCATTATGTTTGGTAACCGCTGGCCCGCCATCGCCGTCAGGCAGGGAGACGTTCGCGGTCATGACATTGTTTGGATCGAAGCCGAGCGGAACTTTTTGCAGTTGCCAGAAACTGCGAATCAAAAGTCCCGCGCCGACCAGCAGAACAAAGGCGAGAACCATTTCCGCCGTGACCAGAATTCCGCGTAACCGGCGACCGCGCGCAGTTTCGCTCGAGCCGCGCGCGCTCTCGTTCAGGGCACTGACCACATCAGGTCGAGAAACACGCCAGGCCGGCGCCAGACCGAAGACCAACCCCGTAAACAGACTAACGAGTGCTGTAAAAGCCAGCACGCGAAAGTCGGGCGCGATTTCTGTCGCGCGCGGGAAATTTTGTGGAAGCAACGAGGCCAGCGCGGCCGTTCCCCAAACCGCGAGTAACATTCCCGCGCCGCCACCGGCTAACGAGAGCAACGCGCTTTCAGTGAGCAGCTGGCGGAAAATTCTGATGCGACTCGCGCCCAGCGCTGAGCGAATTCCCATTTCTTTTTCGCGCGCGGTCGCGCGGGCCAGCAACAAATTAGCGACATTAACGCAGGCGATGAGCAGGACGCATCCGGCCGCGGCAAGCAGAACGACGAGCGCGGGTCGTACATCCGAGGTGAGATCGGAGAGAAGTCCGATGACGCGCGAGGAATCGAAGCGCTTGTTCGTATCGGGAAATTGCGTGGCAAGCGAAGCCATGATGGTCTTCGCGTTTGCTTCCGCTACTTCGGTGGTAACGCCAGGTTTCAACCGGGCGACGGAACGCAGGTAATGAAATCCGCGCTGTGCTGCGGTCGTCTCGGTGCTGCCGGGCGGCGCTTCAAATTGCGTCGCGGCCGAAGTCCAAAAAACGGCCGGCGTTCTTTCGATCGGGAAACGGAACGCTTGCGGCATCACGCCGATGATTTGATGCGGCGTTTCGTTGAGCGTGATTGTCTTTTCGAGAATGTTGCGATCGCCGCCAAAACGGCGCTGCCAAAGTTCGTAGCTTAGAACAACGACACGCGCGCCGGGTTTGTCGTCCTCGGCGGTGAAGGCGCGGCCGAGAATCGGATTCACGCCGAGAACACGAAAGAGATCCGACGTCACCAACATGCCGTGCAGATGCTCGGCCTCGGCGCCGCGGTCGGTCGCGGTCATGTCGAGATCATCGTAACCGGCCATCGCGTTGAAGACCTGGTTCTGCCCTCGCACGTCGGCGAAATCCGGGAATGAAAACGAAACGCGGCTGTCGGGTTTCTTGTTTTTGTCCACACCCCAAACCGCCACGATCTGCTCCGGTTGTGGAAACGGCAGCGGGCGGAGGAGAACTGCGCTGACCACGCTGAAGATGGCGGTATTCGCACCGATCCCGAGCGCCAAAGCGATGACCGCGATGGCGCTGAAGCCAGGATTTTTCAACAGCATGCGCGCGGCATACTGCAGATCTTTCAGGAACGTGTTCACGCAGGACTCGTTAGGCGTTTTGCAACGCCACGACTACAGCGCGGCAGCGTCGGCGTTGCTCGCAACGGCGACGGGATTCTCCGCTGGCGCTAGCGCGGCCATTTCCGTCGCCGCGTTTTTGTCCACGTGGTTCATCCCGGGCAACATGATTGAGTGCGCCGCGAACTGCCAGGCGGAGAAAGCGGTGCAGAGAATCACGAGGCCGTAAATCGAGGCTTCGAAAATTGAGCGACCCTTTTCCTGTGACTGAACGAGAAGCGAATATGTGTTTTTGTTTTTCATTGGGTTTGTTTGGTTAGGCCGCTTCTATTTGCAAGGCGTGTGCCACCGCGAAAAACAAGTCACAAAGATCAGAGGGTCAGACACTTAAAAATGGAGATGATTTCACGACTCCATCGGAAACGTATCGTGCTTGGGATGTGACCGTTCCGCTTTTGGGACAATGTTCGAACGCGGCGGCGCGGCTGCGTTTTCAGCAACCCCACCGACTACTCGTTAGGCAAATCAGCGCACGTAACTCGCGCCGTTGATATCGATCACCGCGCCGGTCATCGCTGGTGGAGCGTGCAGCGCGAGATAAACAATGGCGTTCGCAACTTCTTCCGCGGAATTCACCCGACGCAACGGAATCTCTTTCAGAATCGCGTCGCCTCCACGACTCGTTAGGTACTCTTCCGCCATTCCGGTCATGGTGAAACCGGGCGCGACCGCGAAGGCGTAGATTTCTTCGGCGGCGAATCCGCGCGCGATCGATTTTGTCACGGCGATCAAACCTGCTTTCGAAGCCGCGTAATGCCAATGCTCGGGCGAATCACCGCGATGCGCCGCACGACTGGCGACGTTGACGATGCGACCGCCGCCGGCGCGCGATCGAAAATGCGAAACGGCCAGCCGGCAAAGATCGGCTGCAGCCTGGAGGTTGATTTGCATCGTGCGATTCCAGCGCGCTTCCCAAACCTCCGTGCTCTCACCAACCGACACTGGCTCGTAAATTCCCGCATTATTAATTAGCACATCGATCCGGCCTTCCAGCCGATCGAGCGCTTCGCGCCAAAGTGCATCCGCCGCGCCCGGCTGCAACAAATCGGCCGCGACGGTTTCCGTGTCATTCACGCTCGTGCCGTGACCGACAACACGCGCACCGCTTTCCAACAACATTTCGCGCGCGGCCGCGCCGATGCCGTGCGTCGAACCGGTAATGAAAACATGCGAAGGCTTCGCGCTCATTCGTATTTGTAGCCGCTGCCCTGTGGGCAGCGCAACCCCGCGCGGAGCTACTTCGCTCTCGCGCTCGCCACCGGCGAGCGGCTACGACTTTCGATGACCGACCATTTCGGCCTGCATCGTGCGCCCGTCGATTCGATACGCATTCTTTAACAAAGTCCGCTTAACTACGGGGCGGTGCGGAATTTCGCAGAGATAATCAGCAACAAACCAAACCCCTTTCTCGGTGGTCATCCAATTACGATCGTCGAAACGCGCGAGATTCACCGGTTGCGAATAGCGACGCAACGTCCGTTCGCCGCGCAGATTGAAATAGATATGAAAATAACTCAGAGCCAGTTCGCGCAAAGTCGGATAAACCGGCGTGCGATCGCGGCAGCCGGAGAAATTTGATTTGGCGATCGCGCCCCAATGTCCACGCGTTCGGTAAACCGCCACGACGTGATCGGTATCTTGTTCCGCCTCCAAATCGAAAATAAGCGGCGCGTATCCGAGCGCGCGCAGCGCGGCCGCGGCGAAAATCGCGCCTTCCAGGCAATGCGCCGTGCCTTCCTGCAAGACGCGGCGCGGTGACCACGCGGTGGTGGCGAGATGATACGGCATCGAATCGAGAAAGCGTTGAATGCCTTGAGGTGTTTTCAACGCCCGCAACTTGCGCAGCTCTGCTTTCGTAAAATCAGAATTTTCTGGTTTTCTGGTTTTCAAATTCAAACCATAACTACCGCAAGTGAAAACGTGCGCATTTCTATTTTTGCTCCCGCTTATGGTTATGGCTGAAGAAGCTTCGCCGAAATTCGATGTCGCAGCCGCGCAACGTTTCGCCGATCTCGCGCTCGCCTGCGTCGCCAAAGAATATCCGAATAAGATCAGCCACAATTTGAACAGCGACGCCGATGTCGCGCCGCCGCGCAAACTGACACCGGCATTTTTCGGCTGCTACGATTGGCATTCGTCCGTCCACGGCCACTGGTTGCTTGTTCGCCTAACGAGAACATTTCCTGACGCACCTTTCGCTGCCGCCGCGCGCGACGCATTGCGCAAGAGTTTAAGCGCGGAGAATCTGCAAGCAGAAGCGGCTTATCTGCGCGGAGAGGGTCGCGCGAGTTTCGAACGGCCGTATGGCCTGGCGTGGTTGTTGCAACTCTGCGCGGAGTTGCGCGAGTGGGATGATCCTCAAGCGCGCGAACTGGCGACCAATTTGCAGCCGGTCGAAGCCGCGGCGCTGGAGCGTCTGACGAACTGGCTGCCCAAACTTTCGCATCCAGTTCGCATCGGCGAGCACAACCAAACGGCTTTTTCGCTGGGCTTGATGCTGGATTATGCACGCGTGGTTAAGAACGATGAATTTGCGAAACTGGTGAGCACAAAGGCCCGGCAATTCTTCGGCACGGACAAGAACGCGCCCCTGGCTTACGAACCGTCCGGGGAGGATTTCCTCTCGCCATGTTTGGCGGAAGCCGACGTCATGCGGCCGTGTTCTTTCGCCGGGTGATTTTGCGAAATGGTTAAAGGATTTTCTGCCGCAATTGCCTAACGAGTCCAAGAGCGATTGGTTGCCAGTAGTTGTCTCACCGGATCCGAGTGATCCAAAACTGGCGCATCTCGACGGCTTGAATCTCAGCCGCGCGTGGATGCTGGAAGGAATCCTCTCCGTCTTGCCGAAAGACGATCCGCGCCGTGGTGCTTTGCAAGCCGCGGCCGCGACGCATCGTCGCGCGGGGTTAGCTGCTGTCACCGGCGCACATTACGAAGGCGGTCACTGGTTAGGCAGCTTCGCGGTTTATCTGGTCACGCAGCGCGGCATTCCGACGGCAACCGTTCGTTAGGCAGAAGAACGGAAGAATTTCCGCTCCTCACCGTTGCGGCCTTTGCGACCGTCGCGAGAGGTAATTCTTAATGCTGCGATTCCGCCAGCAACCTAACGAGCTCATCTTTCCACAGCGCTGCGATGGTGTGGCTGCCATGACCGCGCGTCTTGTCGCTGAGTGGAATAACTACCGCGCGACCCTTCGGCACCCGTTTGATTTCGCGTTCCAGAATTCCCAGCTCGGGCGGATTGATCAGATCGTCGGCGGAATTAATCGCGAGAAGTGGAGCGCGAATTTTCTCCAGGTTCGGACCGGGATCGTAATCCCGCGACGCTTCGATCGCGTAGAGCACGTCGTTCGCGTCGTCACTTTTCAGATGATCGTCGGCGAATTTTTCCAGCACCTCGTCCGTTTTCTCCAACGTCGGTGCTTCCGCCTGTCGCAAGACCGGATTGCTGCTCATGAACCACAACATCTCCGCCGCGATCCGCAGACTTTGCGGTGCCGTTTTGTAATCGCCGTTTTCCCATGACGGATCGTTGCGAATGGCGTCGCTGATCAATTTGCGCCAGCCGCGATTGCGCCCGGAAATTTGCGTCGGCAAACTCGCCAGCGGCATGAGCGCGTCCATGAAATCCGGATGAATTTCTCCCCAGAGCCAGGTGTGCATTCCGCCCATCGATGTGCCCATGATGAGCCGCGCGTGTTTGATACCGAGCCCTTCGCTGAGCAACTGAAATTGCGCCTCGACCATCTCGCGATAGCCGTAACGCGGAAATTTCGCGTGCAAGCCTTCGCTCGGCCGACTTGATTTTCCGTGACCGATTCCGTCCGGCAGGATGATGAAAAACTTCGCGGCATCGAGCGGTTGTCCTGCGCCGAAAAGTTCGCCGGCAAATTCCGGCCTAACGAATTGTGCGCCGCTCCCGGTCGTGCCGTGCGTGATCAGGACGGCGTTGTGAATTTCGCCGTGCGCATCGGTGTCCGGTTTACCGATTGTTCGATAATGAATGCGCAACTCCGGCAGGGTTTCGCCGGAAGCGAATTTGAAATCTTTAATGGTGTAATCACTTTCGGCCGGCTGCGGATAATCGGCCGCGAACGAGATCGCAATCGATGCGACCAGAACCGCGAGAATTCGAAGAGCACTCATGATTTTCTTTTCGACCAAATGACGTGAGAGTGCGAACGCGAATTTCCGATGATGCACGTACTCGATACGCGACAGCTGGGACGTCCGGGCGTCATTGCGGCGACGGCGCTAGAGACCAATGACGGCATCGCGCTCTTCGATACCGGCCCCGAATCCACTTTCGAAAACATCGTCGCCGAACTCCGGCGGATCGGAGCGGAGGCGAAAGAAGTTCGGCAGGTTTTTCTGAGTCACATTCATTTTGATCATGCCGGCGCGGCCTGGCGCTTCGCGGAACTGGGCGCGACGATTTATGTGCACCCGCGCGGCGCGCCGCATTTGATCGATCCGAAAAAATTAGTCGATTCCGCCACGCGAATTTTCGGCGACGACATGGAACGTCTGTGGGGAAAAATCGCAGCTGTGCCGGAAGAAAGACTTAAGATTCTGCAGGATGACGAGGTTGTTCGTTTGGACTCGTTAGGCATTCACGCGATCGAAACACCCGGGCACGCTGGTCATCATCATGTTTATCACTGGGACGATAATCTTTTCGGGGGCGATATCGCGGGCGTGCGAATTGGCAGTGGTCCGCCGATCCCCCCATTCGTGCCGCCAGAGTTGCACGTCGAATCGTGGCTCGAGTCTATCGCGAAGATGCGCGCCCTGAATGTCGCGAAACTTTATCTGCCGCATTTTGGTTTGGTGGAAGGTTCGATCGCGACGCATTTCGACCAACTGGAAGAACGGGTGCGGCGCTGGTCGGAATGGTTTCGCGAGCAACTGCGCGAAGGCAAAGAAGAGCCGCAGCTCATCGCGCCTTTTGCCGAATACGAGCACACCGATTTGCGCGAGCACGGCGCGAAGCAAGATGAGGTCGACAACTACGAGGCGGCCGATCCAAGCTACATGGCGGTGAGTGGCGCAGTGCGTTACTGGCGGAAATACCATGGCACATGACAAATTTCTTTCGCGAGTTCCGGCGCCGCAACGTGCACAAGGTCACGGTCGTTTACCTGTTGCTCGCCTGGCTGGCGATTGATCTGGCCTGGATCTTTTTTCCGATGATGGATGCGCCGGGTCTGCTCAAGTTTTTCATCGTCATCGTCGCGCTGGGATTTCCCATCGCGCTCATCATCGGCTGGCGCTACGAGATGACGCCGACTGGGATGAGACGGACGGACGAACTTTCGCCTAACGAGACGATTCCTTATTGGAGCAAAAAGAAATTTGGCACATTCGTCGTGGTGGTGGCGCTGCTCGATATCGTGCTACTGATCGTGCAGTGCGTTCGGAGCTGATGCAGTTCTATTCCATTCTCGATTTGTCACCGATCGTCGAAGGCGGTGACGCGTCGCAGGCATTTCGCAACACGGCCGATCTGGCGCGGCACGCGGAGGAATGGGGTTATCATCGCTTCTGGTTGGCGGAACATCATAACCTTCCGGGCATCGCGAGCGCGGCGACATCGATCGTCATTGGTCATGTCGCGGGCGCGACCAAAAAAATCCGCGTGGGCGCGGGCGGCATCATGCTGCCAAATCATGCGCCTCTCGTGATCGCAGAACAATTTGGCACACTCGAGTCCCTCTATCCCGGACGGATCGATCTCGGCCTCGGTCGCGCCCCGGGGAGCGATCAGTTAACTGCGCGCGCTTTGCGGCGTTATCTCGGGAGCAGCGGCGAGACTTTTCCGCAAGACCTGCTCGAACTGCAATCCTACTTTGAGCCGGCTGCGCCTAACGAGAGATTGCGCGCGGTGCCGGGCGCGGGTCTGAAGGTGCCACTCTACTTGTTAGGCTCGAGCGATTTTAGCGCGCGTCTCGCGGCGGAGCTCGGCTTGCCTTTCGCTTTCGCCTCGCACTTTGCGCCGGAATATCTGCACGTCGCTCTCAAGATTTATCGCAGCGAATTCAAACCGTCGGCCCAACTAATGAAACCGCACGCGATGGTCGGCGTCGGACTTTTCGCGGCCGAGACTGATGAAGAAGCACGACGAATCGTGACCTCAGCGCAGCTCATGTTTTTGAATTTGGTTCGCGGCCGGCCGAGCGAATTGCCGCCGCCGCTCAACTCCATGGAAGGTTACTGGAGTCCTGCGGAACGCGCCGCGGTCGAAGAGCGAATGCGTTACGCGCTGATTGGATCCTCCACCACGGTTCGCGCGAGACTCACCGAAATTTTAGAGGAAACGAAGGCCGACGAAGTTATTGCGACCGCACAAATCTTCGATCACGATGCGCGCTTACGTTCGTTCGAAATTGGCGCGGATGTTTTCCGTGAGATGTGACTCTGGGGAGCGCACGCTTGCAGCGTGCTGGTTTCCGCATTCTGCGGAAACGAACTTTCTCTTTTCCAAATGAGTCGATGCCTTCGGGATCCGAAGTAAGTTCGTGACGGCAGAATGCCGTCACCGGCACGCTACAAGCGTGCGCTCCCCAGATGCAGATCGGCGCCTAACGAAGTTAGTGACCGTCGTGCGGAGGTGGCGGCATCTCGCCGCCATGCATTCGCATGATGTGCCGATGACGCTCGCGCATTTCGTCGAGTTTCTTTCGTTGTTCCGGGTTGAGCAGCGGCACAATTTCATTGTGTGATTGATTCATCGCTTCCCGCACGCGCTGGCCAGTCTCCGCCCGAATCTCTTCTAAACGCTTTTCTGTCTGGTCGAGGATTGGCCTAACCTTGTCGTATTGCTCGGGCGTTAACTGCAATTCGCGGCGCAAATGTTCCCGCATGCGATTGCCCGCAAAGCCGCCATGCCGCCCGAAAAACATCTGACGCGCGTGGATCACGCCGGCACAGAGACCAAGCGCGCCGCCGGCAAAAAAAACGACGAGAAGCGCGAGCGCCAACCATAACTTCCACTGCTTGGTCATTGTAAAGTGTTCGCTTCGATCGCGCTGTCAGCCATGGCGTAAGCACCGCCGGTCGCTTCATCGAGATCATTATTTTGCCGCAGTTGCCAAAAGGCGCCGGCGCTGGCACAAGTCGCGACCACGACCGCGGCCATGGCAATGCGTTTGAAGTAACGCGCAAATTCCAACGCACCATTTCCATTGCTCGAGCGTGAGGCGCGCCAGTTGGCGAGGACGCGCGTGTCGAAACCGAACGGCATTTCGTCCGGCAACGAGTCGCTCCGCTCGCGAAAGCTTTCGGAGTTAGGCGCAGCTACCGCCGCGCGCAAAAGGCGCTCGAGCTTAGACATTGTCTTCCTTTCGTTGCAAACGCTCGAACTGGCTTTTCAATTTTTGCCGCGCGCGAAATGCGCGCACTTTTACCAGGGCCGCGCTCCAGCCAGTGGCCTTGCGAATTTCTTCGACCGACTTTTGTTGCAGATAAAGCATATCCATCACGAGACGCTCGGCTGGCTTGAGCCCATCGAGCAAATGCGCCACAAGATCGCGTGCGGCGAGTTGTTGACCGGGAGCAAGTTCATCTGAAGTAGCCGCAAGATTATCCACTACTGCGGCCTGTTCTTCACTCAAATCCGCACGACGCAATTCCGGCCGCGCTTTTTCCGCGGCGATCTGGTTGAGGCAGGTGTTGATGGCGATGCGCGAAACCCAGTGTTCCAAGGGCACGGCACCCGAATATTGATCGAGCTTCTGAAAAATCTTGATGAAGATCATCTGGCAAAGGTCCTCTTCGGCGGCGCGTTGCGGTCGGTGCGAGCGGACCATTTTGACGACGAAGGGGTAGAGATGCCGCACGAGCCCGCGCGCAGCCTCATCGTCGTCTCGGAGCGCAGCCGCCACCAGTGCGGAGACGTCGAGATCGTTAACCATGCCCACCACAATGTTTCCACTCTGTCCGATAAGACAGTTTCGCCAAGGGTTCGGTTACAGAGTTCCGACGTTTCTGGACTTTATGCTTTTCGCCTAACGAGTAACGGCAATTTTTTTTGTAACCCGCCGAAAGCGCAGCCGGTCATTCATCACATAAGCGCACCGATCTGAATCGCGCTGACCCAAAACCAAAGAACAAACAACCAAATGACAAAATCAAAATTAATTGCACTGACAATCGCCGGCGCTTTGTCGCTCGGCACCATCGGCCTTTACGCGGACGAAAATGCGAAGGGTGAGCATCCTTTCGGACATCACGGCGGCGGTGACCATGGATTTGGCATCGAACATCTGACCAAGGAACTCGACCTCACGGCCGACCAACAGGCCAAGATCTCGCCGCTGCTCGACGCAGCCAAGCCGCAGATCAAAGCCATCCATGAAGAAGCGATGCAGAAAATTCGCGCGATCATGGAAAGCACCGGCGCGCAGATCCGCCCGATCCTGAACGCGACGCAGCAAACGAAATTCGAAGCGCTGAAAAAAGCGCACCAGGACATGATGAACGCGATGAAGGAAATGCACGAGGCGCGTTCGCAGTAAGCTCTTACCAGGAAGCCAAGAGAGATGAGCGGCGGTGATCGCGAGGTCGTCGCCGCTTTTTTTTGTCAGCAAATCTTTTCTGGCAAGTTGTAGCGACGCTGCTCTGTCGGCGTTCGACGTGCGGATTCCAGGCCAAGCGTTTTTACGGCGACACAGCGCCGTCGCTACAACAGAATGCGCTTCGTGCCTAACGACACGACCAGTTCGCGTTTCGAGCAGGAGGAAAAACGCGTCGTATCGCAGAGCGCCGCTTTTCACAAGGAGCTCGGACTGCGCGACCTTGTCCTGACGCAGATTGTTTTTGTCGTCGGCGGGTCGTGGGTGGGAACGGCGGCGAAACTCGGCCCATCGCAGGCGGCTTACTGGCTGCTCGCCATCATCTGTTTTTATCTGCCGATGGCCGCGGTCATCATTTATTTAAACCGCATCCTGCCGCTTGAAGGTGGCCTTTATCAGTGGGCGAAATTCGGTTTTAACGAATTCACCGGCTTCATCGTGGCGTGGAATCTCTGGCTGCTCGGCATTACTATCATGGCCGCGACCGGGCTGGTGGTGGCGACGAATCTCTTCTACGCACTCGGTCCAGGTGCGGCGTGGATGCCAACGAATCGTCTTTTCGTTTCAGCCCTGAATGGCCTGCTCGTCGGCGCGCTTGTGCTGGTCACGATTCGCGGACTCAGCCTCGGTAAGTGGGTCCACAACGTCGGTGCGTTTTTTCTTCTCATCACTTATGCCGCGCTCATCGCGCTGCCTTTCGTCGCACACGCCATGGGAAAACTTCCGGAATATCGGCCGATCGAATTCGCGCTCCCAACCGCATCGCTTTTTAGCATCAACATTTTTAGCAAGATGGCCCTGGGCGCGCTGAGCGGGTTCGAATATGTCGCCATCATGGCGGGCGAAACGCGCGCGCCGGCGAAGAACATCGCGCGCTCCGTGGTGATCGCGGCGCCGATCATCGCCGTCATGTTTATTTTCGGCACGAGCTCGGTCATGGCATTTGTGAATTTCGATGCGCTCGATCTTATCGGACCGGTGCCGCAAACCTTACGTGCGGGCGCGAATGCGTTCGGCGCGGCCGGCTCCACCATCGCGTCGCTCGCCATTCTTTTACTCGCAGGCCGAACGATCGCTGTCGTCAGTATTTATTTTACCGGCAATACGCGTCTACCGATGGTGGCCGGATGGGACAGCATCGTCCCCGCGTGGTTTAGCAAACTGCATTCGCATTACAAGACGCCGATCAATTCCATTCTCTTCGTCGGCGCAGTCACGCTGATCTTTGCCATCGCGAGTCTTATCGGCGTCGGTGCACAGGAAGCGTTTCAGGTCATCGATAATGCCGGCGGAATTTTCTACGCGGTGGCGTATCTGGTCCTTTTCGCGATTCCGATTTTTGGTTTGCGGGCGATGAAATTACGCGCGCCCATCTGGCTACGTCTGGCCGCGATCGTCGGCGGCCTGACGACTTTGACTTATATTGTCTTCACCATCTTTCCGATCGTCGAAGTGGAAAGCCGACTGTGGTTTGCGGCCAAGATCATCATCGTCGTCGTCGCGACCGAGTTAGTCGGGACAACGATTTTCCTTTTCGGAAAAAAGCGAACTACGCGGTAGGCAGTTACAAACCGGCGGGATGACGCACTTCAAACCCACGCGGCTCGCGCGGCGTGGGCTGCCAACGCGGGGCCCAATGCTTGTCGATCTTCATCGTGTTCCACGGCGTGGTGTCCAGTCGCAAGCCGGCGATTGTGGCAAAGGTATGTCCATTACGAGCGTAAATGGTGATCCATTTGCCGGC
>JALZAX010000232.1 GCA_030948055.1 Verrucomicrobiota bacterium
CTTCCCGATTCTCGAACGTGGCGGCAAATATCTCGTCTCGCGCATCGATCTGGCGAAGACGATCGAACCGCAATTCCGTCCGCACATGATCAAGAATCTCGGCCGCATCAAAACGGTCGTGATCGACCCCGGGCACGGCGGCGTGGAAAAAGGCGCGGGCAGCAGTTACGGCAACGAAAAGGATTTCACACTCGATGTCGCCTTGAAGCTGCGTCCGCTATTGCAGGCCAAAGGTTTCAACGTCGTCTTGACGCGCGACAAGGATCAGCTCGTGCCTTTGCCGGAACGGGCGCGCATCGCCAACTCCACGCGCGACAGCATCTTCGTCAGCATTCATTTCAACGCCACCGATTCCAATTCGTCCGCGACCGGCTTCGAAATTTATTCGCTCACTCCGCGGGGCGCGCCTTCCACGCAGGATGTCTCGATGGAGGAGCGTTTTTCCAACATTCAGGTGGGCAGTCCGGTCGATGCGCAAAGTATTGCGCTATCGACTTCGGTTTATCATGCCATGCTCGGTTACGTGCCGGAGTTCGATCGCGGCGTAAAACGAGCACGTTTCGCCGTCCTGCGCCTAACGAGTGTTCCCGCGATTCTCGTCGAGGGCGGATTCCTCACGGAACGCCAGGAAAGTCGCGAGATCGCGCTGCCAGGTTGGCGCGCCAAACTCGCGCAAGCGATCGCCGCTGGCATCGATAGTTATCGCAGCCTGGTCAACCGCCGCGAGCGTCCGATGTTGCTGGCGGATTATCGCCAGCAAATCGAGGGAGTATTAGTGGCGCGTAACGCCGCCGTGCCTAACGAGTCGTTACAAGTGGTTCCGGCGAGCAATCAATTGTCCCCCGAGGCGCAGATTACTCAGCCGCTGCGCCAGGAGCCCTCCGAACCCATTTCTGTCCCGCCGGAATTGACCGCTGCGATCGAGCCGGCTCCGTCGCCGACGGCAGAAGAATCCGCCGCTCCGGAAAAGACCGATGAGGAAACTGCGGGAGCACTCGCCACTGCTGAACAAGCGCCGTCTCTGGAGATCGCAGGCGAAATGCCGAAAAGCCCGGAACCGCCGCCGGCCCCAGCCAAGGTTGTTTCCCATCCCGTGCGGAAGTTTGATCCCCACGCAAAATTCTAAGCACTCGTTAGGCCCTAACGAGCAGTAGCGTCGTCTTGTCGGCTCAGGATGGTCATACGTCCGCCTAAAAAATCGATTTCCCCCGGATAGATCCAGTGCGGAACTGCCGGAGTCTGAAAATCGGCCACGACCTTGTACGGAAAATTTCCTTGTAGGAGGTCTTCGTAATATTTGCGCACGACCACGATCGGTGGACCATATGCGCCCGAGTAGACGGTGATATAATTAGGATTGCGCTCCTGCAGTTTTTCGAGCGTGAATTGGCTCTCATCCGGCGGCCGCTCTCGCTTTCGCGCGAGGTCCACGATTTTTTCGTCACCGGCAAAAACTCTCGCGAAAAATTCTGCACGGTTATTCGGTCGCGGCATGCGCACGTCGGCTATCTGCTGAGGGCGGACTCGTTCCCACTTGGGCTGCTCCGCCTGCAGCTCGACCGCGTTTACGCGTGAAAGCAGTCTCCAGTGCGGCGAACCGGAGCTCGATTCCATATGGCTGCCGGGCGGTATATTTTTTTCCACCCACACTTGCGCGGCCATGCGCGGATCATCGCGAAAACGTTGACCGACGTAGAACGAGCAGACGCAGTTGTAGAAAAAAATCGGAACCAACGCGACGACAATCCACTTTGTCCGTAGCCATCGCATCTGCAGCGCTGGTCCGGCCATGAGAATGAAAAACGGCACCGCCGGCAGAACGAAACGCGTCGGCACACGCGGAAAAGCGCCGAACTTGAGCGCGTAAAGCAGAAAGACACTCGCCAGCAGCAGATAACATTTTGCCGCGCGCCCATCGCCTTTTTGCCATGCCCGCAATGCTTCGCGGTAGCGATGCAGACGTGGCCTAACGAGTAGTAGAGCGGAAACGATCACCAGGATCACGATCAAGCTGCCGCCGGGCAATCCCAGAATGTTGAAAATGCCTTGCGCGAATTTTCCGAATCCCAAGCCCGTCTGGCCGGAGTAGCGCGGCGTGACGGCGTAGTTGTAAGCGAAGTCCTCGCTGAATTTCGGCCAATCGAACACGGCGTAGGGATTGCCGAGAATAAATCCGATCAAGACCATCGCGAGCCCAAGAAAGAGGCGGCGATTCGGCAGGAACGCGCGCCAGTTCCAGGGTTGCGAAAGAACATGCGCGACCGGAATGGCGAGACCGACGGCCAGTCCGTTATATTTCGTCGCCGCGGCCAAGCCCGTGGCCAGACCAGCGGCCAGGTAGTTCTTCGCCGTCGGCTCGAGAATGATGCGCGAGGCGAAAAACATCGCCAGCACCATCCAGAAAACCACCGGCGTATCGGCCGTGAGAAAATGTTCGTATACGATGAAGCCCGCGCTAGTCGCAAGGAACCACGCGATGATCCGCGCCGCTCTTCGGTCGTAAAATTTGTCCGCGATTTTGAAAGCCATCACGATTGTGCCGAGAAACATCGCGGTGGTGATGAGCCGCGAAGCCAGAAGCTTCAGGCCGTCGAAGTTTTGCGGCCGCTTCGTCATGATCTTCGCGTTGAACTCAGCCAGCGAGAGCGGCCACACCACCAGCACGTGATTGAGGAAAGTGTGGAACGGCGGCTTGAGGAACTCGTGTGGTTTTAGTTTCCACGAAAGGCCCCGCAGCGCCATTTCATCCGGGTTCCAATCTTCCACGCGGCCCCAGTGAATTCCGTGCAGGCAGAATGCAAAGGCGACGATGAGGGCGAGCAAGAGAGCTCGATCGATTTCTAGAAATCGCGCGCGCCAGTTCTTCGTCATCATCAAACGGCCGCACGCTAACATTCAACTGCCGCGCGCGGTGGAATTTTCTCGCGCGCTGACTGGTCAGTCGTGGCCGGTTTCTCCCTCGACTAGCTCGCGTCGGCAGGACTAGGCTTGTTGCCTCAACAAGAAAGGTCTTATGAAAAAACTAACGAGCTATGTAGCAGTCGCCCTCTTGGCGACGATCTCACTTGCGATCGCTTCTCCGGATGCGGATGCGATCACAGCCAAGGAAAAAGCCGCCTGGCAGGCGTTTAAAGACAAGAAAGCCGACGACTTTCAGAAGGTGGTCTCAAATGATGTCGTCGCTGTTTATTCGCAGGGCATGATGAACATGGCGGCCGAAATTGAGGCGATGAACAAGACGACCATGAAATCGTTCGCGCTCAGCGATATCAAAGTCTCGATGCCGGATGCCGACACCGCCATCTGCTCTTACAAGGCAAAAGTCGAGAGCACCTACGATGGGAAGGATAATTCCGGCGATTACAACTGCGGTTCGGTCTGGAGGAAGTCGGGCGGCGAATGGAAGGCCGTCTACCATTCCGACATGAAGGCCGACAAGTAGCGGCATTCATCCTTAAGCTCCGCGGGTTCGGGAAGTTTCTCGTGCATTGACTTCCCGCCCGCGGATTTTATTCTGTATCGAAAGCGGGGGAGCCAATGGCTGAGAGGTCCGAACAAATTCGGACGACCCCTTGAACCTGATGCGGGTAATGCCGCCGCAGGGAGCGAGGTCTCGAAGCCATGCGTTTCCGCGCATGGCTTTTTTCGTAGCGCATGCTTCCAGCTTGCGTCTTCGGAGCAAAAGCCCAGCAGAATAAAACAAGATGATCGCGACCAAAGACTCCCTCGAACCGAAATCCTCCGACTACGTGATGCCGAATTCGCGGCGCGTTTACGTCGAGGGCGAATTGCATCCCGACGTGCGCGTGCCCTTCCGCGAGATCAGCCTCGCACCGACGAAAGATTTCAGCGGCAACCTTGAGCCTAACGAGCCAGTCCGCGTTTACGATTGCAGCGGGCCATGGGGCGATGCCGATCAATCGCCCGATTCGGCGCACGGTCTTCCTCCGATCCGGGCCGAATGGATCGCGAGGCGAGGGGACGTGGCCGAGTACGATGGTCGCGAGATCAAACCCGAAGACAACGGCTACCTAACGAGAGGTCACGAAGAGTTCGCGTCGCAAGCTGAGCGCCGCAATCGGCTCGAACATTTTCAAGGCACAAAACGCAAACCGTTTCGCGCCTCCGCGAATCATCCCGTCACGCAACTCTGGTATGCGCGACAAGGAATCATCACGCCTGAGATGGAGTTTATCGCGATCCGTGAAAATCTCGGACGCGAAAGGCAGAAGGAAGAAGGAAAAAGGAAGAATGGGAACGGCGGCTCCGCCCTTCATAATTCATCCTTCGTCCCTCAGACTTCCCTCGCGCATCAACATCCAGGCGAGTCGTTCGGCGCCGCGATTCCAGCCCAGATAACGCCGGCGTTTGTGCGTAGTGAGATAGCGCGAGGGAGAGCCATCATCCCGGCCAACATCAACCACCCCGAGCTCGAGCCGATGATCATCGGCCGCAATTTCCTCGTCAAAATCAACGCCAACATCGGCAACAGCGCCGTCGCCAGCTCCATCGAAGAAGAAGTCGAGAAAATGCGTTGGGCCACCAAATGGGGCGCCGACACCGTCATGGACCTCTCCACCGGCAAAAACATCCACGCCACCCGCGAATGGATCATCCGCAACTCGCCCGTGCCCATCGGCACCGTCCCCATCTACCAGGCCCTCGAGAAAGTGAACGGCCGC
>JALZAX010000233.1 GCA_030948055.1 Verrucomicrobiota bacterium
GAATCAAGCGGCCGCGATGCGCGTGGAATTGTCGCTTCCACCAGGACGGGCGCAGTTCGGACTTCGATTCATTGTTCGCGTCAGCGGCCACGCGCGGAACCTACGCAAATTCTGATGACGTGGACAATCTTCGCGAGTGTTTCATCAAAGAAGCTCGCCCTGGCGCGCAGGCAATCCGGCGATCTGCTTCAACGCTTTGCGCAATCGCAACCCCGCATGCGGTGCGTAATCGAGCGCATTGTTGTTGAAAACCACGTGGACTTCTTTCGCTTCTTTCGCGAGTGACTGCGCGCGATCAGCGACGTCATCGATCTCATCATCGGAGTAATCGTAATTAAAACGTGCCGCCACGGTTTTTCCCGTGGTGTAGGCATGCGCATCGCGACCATGCAGACGCAGATAGGCTGTGCGCGAATCGGTGATTTCTTGGAGATCCGAAGGCATGATCGTGAAATGATCTTTCGTCGGCGCGTCCACCAGCACAAGCGTCGCCGAGTGGCCGCGAAAAAACTCCAGAGTTTCCGCCAGTCGATCACCCACCGCCCAGTTCCGATTGCGTAGTTCAATCGCGACTCGATGATCGCGCAGCATCTCCAGCAACGGCTGCAATTCGCCTAACGAGTGCTTGCGCGGCGAAAAAGCCGGCGAAAGTTGCAAGAGCAACACACCCATTTTCCCGGCATCGCGCAGAATGGAAAGGGCGCTCAGGATTTCCCGCACCATCGCCGCTTCAACTTCCGGTGTCAGTCTAACCTTCCCCTTCCCGTCCGTTTCCGCGTTTTTCTGCAACTTGGGTGGAAGAAATTTCGCCGGCGTTGAGTGACGCAAGAGCAACTGATGCAGTTTCACATCGAAAATGAACTCGTTAGGCGTGCTCCGCGCCCAACGTTCCACCATTCGCGCATTGGGCACGGCATAGAAAGTCGAGTTCACTTCCACCATGTCGAAATGTTGCGCGTACCACGGCAACCGCTCGGTCGCCGCCATGCCTTTCGGATACCAGCGCGCGACAAATCCAGGATCGGACCAGCTCGCGGTGCCGACCAAAATTTTTCCTGCGCTCTTCATCTTGGAAACTTTAGGCGTTTGCATTTGCATTCGCTTTCTCGCGCAGCATACTAGCGCCTTCAAGACGCGGGGTGGAGCAGTCTGGTAGCTCGTCAGGCTCATAACCTGAAGGCCGCGGGTTCAAATCCCGCCCCCGCAACCAAATCACCGCCCGTTCGGCGGGCGACATAACGATCCAGAGTAGCTCAGTGGTAGAGCGGTCGGCTGTTAATCCGCCTAGGCGGATCGTAGGTTCGAAGGATCGCGCGAAAGCGCTTGCCCGCTCCGTTCCCACGCGCAACATATACGACCCGCCGGGCGGACGTTTGTTTAATCCAGAGTAGCTCAGTGGTAGAGCGGTCGGCTGTTAACCGATTGGTCGTAGGTTCGAATCCTACCTCTGGAGCCATTAAATTTGAGCTTCACGGTTTACGTCCTCCGCAATCCATCAGGCAAACTCTACATCGGACAAACTGTGGATTTGGGACGGCGCCTGCGTCAGCACAACGACCCGGAAGATAAGCTGACACGAACTACCAAGCGTTTTCCTGGGCCGTGGATTTTAGTTCACGCAGAAACATTTCCGAACCGTTCCGCTGCAATCGCGCGTGAGCGCGTCCTAAAATCAGGACAGGGTCGCGCGTGGCTTCGATCGCATCTGGCTGTTAATCCGCCTTAGGCGGATCGTAGGTTCGAATCCTGCCATTTCTCCGCTCGCCATTGCGCGATGGTTCGCGCTTAATCGAGAGCGCGATGACCGAGCAACCACAAAGCATTGCTTTCGGTTGGCCAGGCGCGGAGCCGCGCTGGACGCAGAGCACGAAGGAAGGAATC
Source organism: Verrucomicrobiota bacterium (assembly GCA_030948055.1). GTDB lineage: Bacteria > Verrucomicrobiota > Verrucomicrobiia > Chthoniobacterales > UBA10450 > JACCTI01. Next base: position 1,882 of record JALZAX010000233.1, read on the forward strand.
GGCACGGCCTATCACAGCAGTTGCCGACTGTGGTTCACGCTTTCCCACGGTATCATCAACGAAATTTATTATCCGCACGTTGATCAGCCGAATACACGCGATTTCCAGTTGCTGGTCACGGATGGCGAAAGTTTTTTTCACGAAGAACGGCGTGATCTCGCTCACGAACTGCAATATCCGGAAAAGGCCGCGCTGCTTTATCGCATCATCAATTCCGATCGAGAGGGACGTTATCGCATCATCAAGGACGTCGCGACCGATCCGCATTCGTCGGTCTTGCTCGTGCATCACAAAATCGATCTACTTGACGACTCGTTAGGCAAAAAACTGCGCGTCTTTGCTCTGCTCGCGCCTCACTTAAAGCGCGGCGGCTGGCACAACAACGCCGCCCTAACGAGTGTGGGCGGGCGCAAACTAGTGCGCGCCTGGCGCGATGATGTTCATCTCGTGATGGGAGCCGAGCCGGATTTTATCCGGCGTTCGGTCGGCTATGTGGGTGCGAGTGACGGCTGGCAGGATCTGCAGAATTTCGAGATGGATTGGGAATTCGATGCCGCTCTCGACGGAAATGTCGCGCTGATGGCGGAGATCGATTTGGCACACAATTTTGAGTTCACCATCGGCGTCGCGTTCGGACGCAGTGAACAAAGTTCCGCGGTGAAGCTGCTGCAATCGATCGATGAGCCATTCGAACAACAGCGCGATAATTTCGTCAGGCAGTGGCAGCGCGCGCGCGCGAAACAAGGACTAGGCCGCCATACCGGCGATGATGGACATCTTTTTCGTCTGAGTCGTTGCGTCCTGCTCGCCCACGAGGACAAGACTTTCACCGGCGCCCTCGTGGCCTCGATGAGCATCCCGTGGGGCGAAACGAAAGGCGACGATGAACTCGGCGGCTATCATTTGGTTTGGCCGCGCGACATTGTGCAAAGCGCGATGGGATTGCTCGCCAGCGAACAGGCGGAGACGGCGCGCCGCGCGCTCATCTGGCTCGCGTGTCTGCAACTTCCTGATGGTCGATTGCCGCAAAATAGTTGGATCAACGGCCAGGCTTATTGGAGCGGATTGCAGCTCGACGAAATCGCGGCGCCGATTCTTCTCGCCTGGCATTTGCGCGAAAAAAATGCGCTCGGTCTTTTCGATCCGTGGACGCTGGTGTCGCACGCTGCGCGGTTTCTCATTTTACGCGGGCCAGTCACGGGACAAGATCGATGGGAAGAAGCTGCCGGATATTCGCCGGGAACTTTGGCGTCGATTATCGCGAGTTTGGTCTGCGTCTCCGAATTTGCCCGCACTCGCGGCGATGAAGCCTGCGCACAGTTCGCGATCGATTATGCGGACTGGATTTCAGCTCACCTCGAAGAGTGGACCTCGACAACCTGTGGCGAGCTGGTGCCGGGAAAGCCGTGCCATTACATCCGCATCACGCCTTCGGATCCGAACGACCCGCGAATCAGCGCGAATCCCGACACCAGTAATCTGCAAGTCGCGAACGGCGGCGGCCTGCATCCGGCGCGGAATGTTGTGGGTGGCGATTTTCTACAACTCGTTAGGCTAGGTCTGCGCGATCCTAACGACCCGCTGATCCTTGATTCGATTGCCGTCATCGACGCGGTGATCAAATACGATCTGCCGCAAGGACCTTGCTGGCGGCGTTACAACCATGATGGCTACGGTCAAAAAGCGAATGGCGCGGCCTTCGACGGCGCGGGCGTGGGCGGCTGCTGGCCTTTGCTCACGGGCGAGCGCGGTCATTACGAACTGGCGGCTGGTCGCGATCCCCTCCCCTTGATCAAAGCGATGGAACAATTCTCCAATGCCGGCCGCATGATACCGGAGCAAGTTTGGTTTGCGGAGGATGGATTTGGATTCAAACGCGGCGAACCAACCGGCTCCGCGATGCCGCTTTGTTGGGCGCACGCGGAATATCTGGCGCTCGTTCGTAGCCGAGCTGAAGGCACGGTTTTTGATCGAATCGCGCCGGCCTACGCGCGTTACGTCGAAGAAAAACAACGCCGATCGCGGGTCGAGATTTGGACCAAGGCGCATCGCATGAATCGAATCGAACAAGGACGAAACTTGCGGATCATTCTTGACGAGCCTGGTATCGCGCAATGGCGAGCGAGCACCAATCTTAGTAGCGAGATCGCTGCAACTGAGACCGGCCTCGGACTTTACTTTATCGATTTGCCGACCGCGGACCTGCGCGTTGGCGCAACGATTGAATTCAGCTTGCCTAACGAATCCAATCGCGAGATTCAGCGGGCGGAGATTTTCGACGCCACTTGATTGGCGTCACCGCGAGCAAAGATAGCGTCCAGATCGCTCAAGACCTTACTCGGCCCAAGGTAAGTTTTGCCCTCGTAGCTATGCGAAATCACGCGCCCATCTGAATCGATCAGCACCAGACAGGGGATCCCGCTGCCGGCATATTTTTGCACAGCTTCCTTTTCCGCCACCTTGTCGAACCGCACTGCCGGCCACGGCATTTGCGTGTCGCGCATGTAAGCTTCCATAGCCGGTTCCGACCGGTCTTTGCTGACAAACAAAATTTCGAATTCCGGATGTTCTGCCGCGACGCGGTTATAATAATCCACCAGCGTCGGCGTGAACTTCCTGCAGCTGGGACACCAGCGCGCCGAGAAATAAAGGCCGATCAACTTTTTCTTGTCGAGCGCCTGGTCATTGAATGTGCTCAACAATCCATTCCGCGAGGTAACCAGATCGCCCTTGATCTGATCGATGATTCGATTCGCCGGCGCGACTTGTGGCGGGGCGCTATCGGTCT
>JALZAX010000234.1 GCA_030948055.1 Verrucomicrobiota bacterium
TTCCTCAACATAAACCGGATCAGTGTGCGTGGTCGCGCGGGAAGTTTCCGCGCAACCGCCCTGGTCGATCGCGATATCGACGAAGACGCTGCCCGGTCTCATCTTGCGCAACATCTCCCGCGTCACGAGCTTTGGCGCCTTTGCGCCCGGCACCAGCACCGCGCCGATTAACAAATCCGTCGTCGGCAGTAGCTCGGTTAGATTCGCTTCGTTCGAATAAAGTGTTTTCACATTCGGCATGGTGAGATCGAGAAAGCGCATCCGTTCCCCATCTACTTCCAGAATCGTCACGTCCGCTTTCAATCCGAGTGCCATGCGCGCGGCGTTCACGCCGGATGTGCCCCCACCGATGACGACCACTTTCCCGGGTAACACGCCGGGCACGCCGCCTAACAAGACGCCGTTGCCGCCATTGTGTTTCGCCAAATAATAAGCACCCATCACCACCGACATGCGCCCCGCGATTTCGCTCATCGGCTCGAGCAGCGGTAATTTATTTCCGACCTGGATCGTCTCGTAGGCCACCCCGGTCACACCGGACTTCAGTAGCGCATCGGTGAGCGGTCTGCTCGCCGCCAGATGCAGATAAGTGAAAAGAATCTGCCCTTTGCGCAGAAGCTCGTATTCGGCTTTTAGCGGCTCTTTCACTTTCACGATCATCTCTGCTTGCGCGAAAACTTCCGCGGCCGTGCCGATAATCTTTGCGCCCGTATCGACATAGGCTTGATCGGGATAACCGGAACCCACGCCCGCGTCTTTCTGCACCAAAACAGTGTGGCCATGCCGCGCCAGAGTCGTGGCGGTGGAAGGAATGAGCCCGACGCGGTGCTCCTGCTCTTTGATTTCTTTGGGGACGCCGATGATCATGCGGCAAGTGAAGAGTGACGAGTGACGAGTGACAAGTGATCTTTTCTCGCCACTCGTCACTCGTCACTCGCCACTCATCACTTGTCACTCATCACTTGTCACTTAATTCAGCGACGGATCGTCCGGCGCGGCCGCGAGCAATCGATACCACGGTCCCAGCCCGCGCATGATCTCGAACCAAAGATTCGGCAACTTCTCCGGCGCCAGGGCGGCGCGCGTCGGTTTGTGCAAAATCCAGGCGCGCTGTTTCATTTCGATCTCCAGTTGTCCCGCCGTCCAGCCGGCGTAGCCGACAAACGCGCGGATCGAAGTCGGATCGGTATCGACCAACTCATGCGCCTCCTCCGCATTCACGTTGTGATTGAGATGCAGACCATTCGCGTCTTCCCATTCGAAAGCCGCGAACATTAGCTGATTTTTTCCCACCGGTCCGCCGAGAAAAACCGGCACCTCGGCGAGACCATCTGGCGGTGTGTCGCTGACCAAATCGACCACCTGCTTATCCAATGGCCGATTCAGAATCACGCCCATCGCACCTTCCGTCGCATCATGCGCCGAGACGAAAAGCACTGCGCGTCGGAAGTTCGGGTCCGTCATGCCCGGATGCGCCACGAGGAGCGATCCGGTTAGATTCTGCGACCGTCCTGGCCTCAGATTACGCATATAAAAATTAGAATATACCCCAGACCCGATGGCAAGGGGTAAGAGTGCATTTTCATCGCAATCCACCGTCTTCCAGGCGAAATACCGGGCCATCCATCGGCTTTTCCTGCCACGAGAGGCTGGTTGCTGTCACCAATTTTTGCGCGTCAACCGGCAGCGAATTCAAAAGACGATTGCGTCGCGATGGATCTAGCTCGCCAAAGATGTCGTCGATCAGCAGAAGCGGCGCACTACCTCCTTCGCTGGTGAAGACGCGCGCCTGCGCGATTTTTAACGCGAGAACCACCGTTCGTTGCTGGCCTTCCGACGCGTATTGCGCCGCCGCCCTTTCATCGACGAAAAGCGCGATGTCGTCGCGATGCGGACCGACGACTGTTTGTCGCAAACGCGCTTCCTGCGCGCGGGTCCGGGCGAGATCGCCGGCGAAATCTGCTGCATTCCCCGGTGCGAATTTCAGGCTAAGTGATTCTGCCGTGCCACTGATCTCGCGATGCGCTCGCGTCGCGAGAGGCGACAACTGCTCCACCAGCTTTGCGCGCAGTTCGGACAAGAGGGTGCCGTGTTCGATCAACGGTGCGTCATAGGCAGCAAGCTCACGCGGTTTCGGCAAAACCGATTTCAAGAGCGCGTTGCGCGAACGCAGCGCGCGTTCGTAGGAACGCAAGGTCACACGATATCGCGGTTCGATTTGCGCGCCAAGAAAATCCAGAAAACGCCTTCGAGCCTCCGACGATCCGCGCACCAATTCGATGTCGGTGTTGGCCAGAGAAACCACTCGCGCCAGTCGCAGATATTCAGTGGTTCTGCTTTGCTCGACTTCATCGAAAAAGATTGTTCGTCGCAACCGACTATAACGAAATTCCAGGCGGTGATCGTCCGCGCGACCCGCGACGCCTAACGAGTGCTGACCGATTCGAATCAATGGCGCCAGCGTCGAGCTGCGTTGCGACTGCAACCGCAATAAGACACAGGCTGCCTCCAGAACAGAAGTTTTCCCCTGCCCGTTCTGGCCGACGAAGAAATTAAAACCGTCCGTAAGATCGACGCGCAATTTTTCGAAGCAGCGAAAATCGCGCAGTTGTAATTGTGTCAGCATCCAGGAATCAATTTGCGCGTCAGCGTTGTAGCGACGCCGCTGTGTCGGCGTAAAGCGCGTGGATTGCAGGCAGCGCTTGTGACGGCGACACAGCGCCGTCGCTACAGCTGCAACATCTCCAGCTTACTCGTCATCACGGAGGTCACGCGCGTTTTGTGATAATAGCTGCCGGCGATCGGAGTGATTTGCGCCGGCGTCAGACCGACTGCGGCGGAGATCCAGTTGTGATTACAAAAAACACCATTGGTCGGATCCATTCCGACCCAGCCTGCGCCCGGCAAAAAAACTTCCGTCCACGCGTGCAACGAACCCTCCGCATGCCGCGTCTCTTCATCCGTTGAGCGCAGATATCCGCTAACCAGCCGCGCCGCTAATCCGGAGGCGCGCAGAATTTCCGCGAGCAAAACAGCCAGGTCGCGACAAGCCCCGCGGCCGCGGCGCAAAGTCTCGGTAGGCGAAAGTGCCGCGCCTTCTTCGCGCCTTTCGTATTCCACATTCTTGTGCAGTGCTTCATTCAAGCTCACTAATGCGCTGACCGTTCCGCGGCGCTCCCCATTCGGCGGTGACCAACCGGGAATACTCAGCGCACTGGTCTCGTTAGGCTTCAAATAAGGCCGAAGGACCTCCTGCAATTCTGTCTCGTAACTAAACGGCAACTCGACTGCCTCGCTTTCCAAAATAAAGTCGAATGGATTTTTCGGCTCCAAATCCAAATCGATTTCGAGCGCGACGTGTAGTTCCGTCAGCCGCTCCGGAAAAAAAATTGTCGCCACGCTGTTATCGAAAAAATCGCGCGAATAACGCACCGTCGTGTGCTCATTCGCGCGCAGATCCACTCGTCGCACACGATGAAAACGATCGCCGCGCGGAAAGAGCCGCAACTCATGGGGGGAGAAACCGACCGACTCTTCGTAACGGTAGGTTGTCGCGTAGCGCAGGCCCAGTTTCATCGCGCCAGATTATGTCATTTCCCTCGTGACGTCGCATTCTTCTGGAAATAAGGTTTGCTTCTAGGAGCAGTTTCCGTTACTTCGTCCGCAACTTTGGAAGATTGTTCTGGGGGGAACAGCCGCCCTTCACGTCCTTTGGGCGTGGGGGGCGGTACTTTTTTGCACTGACGCATGTACCTCGAACCTCCGCCGCGCCGTCGGAAGTTTTCCTGGGCGCTCGCCTTCGTTCTCATCTTCCTCACCGTGGCCGCGCTCGCGGCGTTTATTTTTTGGCGCGTCGAGACATGGCCGATGCGCACTGCGCAACAAACCGGCGCCAATCTCGAGCAGATTGGTCGCGACGTGCGCGACGCGTTTGTCGATCTCGCGCAAGTGCAACCGCGGGTCACGATCAACAACCGCGTTTACTTTGAAAAGACCACCGCTTTGGCTGAATTAGCGGTCCTCTCCCGCAGCACCGAGGTCGAGCATGAATTCGAGCATACCTGGGTCGGCAGCACCAAACGCGTAAAACTCCACGGCAGCTTCAACGTGAAAGTCGGTTTTGATTTGCGCGACAATGTGTCGGTCGATGTGAACGACGACGAAATCGCGGTGCAAATTCCGCACGCCAAGATTCTCGACGTCGAACAGCAGAATGTGGATGTGCTGGAATACGAGAACGGTTTGTGGAATCGCATTTCGGCGGAGGATTTGCAGAACGAATTAGCCGCCCTGCCGAAACTCGCGCGTGAAAAAGCGGCGCAGGCGAATTTAACCGGGGAAGCGGAAGCGGCCTTGCAGAAACAGCTCGAAGAACGCATCGGCGCGTCCAGGCCGTTGCATTTGAGTTTTGGCCTAACGAGTCCTGAATTACAGCCAGCGCGCTAAACGCTGTTGCAATTCCGGCGTTAACTCCACCCGCAGATCCGAGCCCGCATCCAGCCGCAACACGCCCCCATCGGCGCGCTCGAAAAGCAACTCAACCGGGCGCGGCCCCGGTGAAGTGGCGAGCAGCTGTTTCACCTGCTGCAGATCCGAACTGTTCGCACTCGGCGAAAACTTCAACGTAATCTTCGAATGTCCGTTGCTGCTCGCGCCATTGGCTGCGT
>JALZAX010000235.1 GCA_030948055.1 Verrucomicrobiota bacterium
CGACCGGCGCGCCCTCGAGCACTTTGAAGAATTCCTTTTGCGCGCCGCGATCAATACTCACGCCGAAACCCTGGCTCTTGTGCATGGTGCGACTAGCCGCGGCCAATTCCGGATAAGATTTTCCGAGGAGCGGCTGATAGCCACCCGCTTCGATTCGGATCAGACCGGTCGGATCAAACGGAATGTTGCGCAGGCGAAAGAAAAATTCCGAAGTGTTCCAGAGCAGCCGCGTGGCCTGCCAGGGTTGGACGTATTTCAATTGCTCAGGAAATTTTTCGGGATCCGCCGCCGCGCTGAAAGCTTCGTGCGTTAATTGGGCCGAGGCCGTGTGATGTCCGTGCGTGGCATCGTCTTCCAAGGCGAAACGCGTCACGATCACGTCCGGCCGAAATTTGCGGATCACCCAGACAACATCCGACAAAATCTTCTCGCGATCCCAAATGCGCAGCGTTTCCGCGACCGATTTTGAGTAACCGAAATCATTCGCGCGGGTGAAGAATTGCCGGCCATGATCGATGCGTCGCGCCGCCAGCAGCTCCTGCGTGCGAATGACGCCGAGCTGCTCGCGCAATTCCGGACCGATCAGATTTTGGCCGCCGTCACCGCGAGTCAGGGAAAGATAACCGGCATCATAAAGCGCGCCGTTCGCCCAAAACGCAATCAGGTCGGTGTTCTCATCATCCGGATGTGCGGCGACATAGAGAACGCGACCGAGCACGCTCAATTTCTCCAGGCCCAGGTAAATTTCTGCCGCGTTCATCGATTCCGGCGCGGGCGCTGCCTGGGCAAAATGAAACCCCACCATCATAATAAATACAGCGGAGATGCATCCGCGGAAGGATCGCAGCATGAGCAGATTGGCGGTGAAGATACGCCGCGCACCGTAGTGTCAAACGGGCGGTTTGCCTAACGAGTAGTCGAAATATCCGGAATCGTAGTATGTTCCGGGCATGGCTCACACTCCACACGTCGAACATCATTTCACCGCCGGCCCGACGGTGCGCGATATCGTCATCGGAATGTCGGACGGATTAACGGTGCCCTTTGCGTTGGCGGCCGGCTTGACCGGAGCGATCGCCTCTTCCCGACTGATCATCACGGCGGGCTTTGCCGAGATCGCGGCCGGCTCCATCGCCATGGGTTTGGGTGGTTACCTCGCCGCCCGCAGCGACGCGGAACATTATGCCAGCGAACTGGAACGCGAGCGAATCGAAGTGGTGGAAAAACCCGACGTAGAGAAACGCGAAGTGATGGATGTGTTTTTGAATTTTGGCCTAACGAGTGCAGAAGCCGAGCCGGTGGTAGAAGCGCTTAGCCGCCGACCCGCGGCGTGGATCGATTTCATGATGCGCTTCGAGCTCGGTCTGGAAAAACCGGACCCGCATCGCGCTCTGCAAAGCGCGCTCACCATCGCCGGCGCCTACATCGTCGGCGGAGTCATCCCGCTCATTCCCTACATGCTCGTGCCCCACGCCAAATCCGCCCTCTGGTCCTCCGCCCTGATCACACTTGTGGCGCTGCTGATTTTCGGCTTCGTCAAAGGCCGCTTCACCGGCGTCAATCCCGTAAAGAGCGCAATTCAAACCGCTATCATCGGCAGCCTGGCCGCCGCCGCCGCCTTCGCCATCGCGAGTGCCATTGCCTAACGAGACGTTGGAAAATATGTCTCGTTAGGCTGGCTGGGTGAACTTCGGTTCGGACGGTTCAGGCACCTCGTAATCCCGCTCCCAACCTTCGTTTTCAATCTTGATAATCTCCCAGGCGATCGAGCTGGCGTTGGCGTCGAGGTCCGGAGCAAGGATGCGGTATTCCGAGACCCAGCAACGATAAATCTTGTAGGCGATAACCAGCTGCCCGGCTTCGTTGTATAATTCCAGGGAAATATTCTTGCGGAAATCGGCCAGCGAAACTTCCGCGCCCAAACCAAACCCAAACTTCCACACCTTATTCGCCCATTGCTCGAACTCCTTGTCATGCGTCACCCCGCGCTCCAGCGTGATCGGCTCATACTCAGTCCTACCCGGCGACTTACGGCTACTACTCGGCTCGCCGCCTTCGCGATGCTTGAGCACTTCAGTAACCCGAACGAGCCCGCTAATCTTGCTTACCCCGGCGACATAGCGGCCATCCCACTTCAGTCGAAACTTGAAGTTCTTATAAGGATCGAACCGATGCGGATTGACGGTAAATTCAGCCATGATTGCTGGCGTTTTATCTCATGAGCCCACCATCGGCAACCCGAACAACGTCTAGCCGCGGCAATCGAACGAAACGCGTTCGAACTGCACAAATTTCTACTTTCTACTTTCTACTTTCCACTTTCGATTTGTCCCCGCCGGGAATCGAACCCGGATTTAAGGTTTAGGAAACCCTTGTTCTATCCGTTGAACTACAGGGACAAATCGCGATTTTTCTTGGTTGTGTCACCCATTTGTGTCACCCTTGGATTTCGATGGACGAAAAAGGCGGGAGTCATGACGGGAAACAACGGTTCAAGAAAGTCGGGCCGAACCTCTACCGGGACGCGGCCGGCCGGTACTATCTTCTCGTCAAAAGGGGCGGCAAGCAGTTTCGCCGGAGCCTTAAGACGAACGACTCCGCGTTAGCAAAACGAAGGCTGCGCGAATTCCAAGACCAAGCTGGCCGGCTAACTTTGGATGGAACTCATAGTTCGATCCGCTTTAACGAACTAGCGCAACGATGGCTCGCGGCCAAACGGCCGGACTTGAAGGCAAGCTCCGCGGTACGGCGGGAAACAGCTCTGAAAGCACTCGCTCCATATTTCAACGGGCGTTTGGTTCGAGCGATCGGCCCGAAAGAGGTGGAAGCATGGAAGATCAATCGTGGGCCTCAGATTTCTCCGCGCACTTGGAATATCGAAGTCGAAACGCTCAAGCAAATTTTTGGATACGCGAAGAACACGCTGCGCATCATCCTGGACAATCCGGTTGAAGGACTGAAACGAAAGAAGGAGCCGAAAACGGGAATCGTCATTCCTTCGAAGGAACAGTTTCGGTCATTAGTAAACGAGCTGCGCAGCGGTCATCGCTCAACGGGAGAAGCCGCCGACCTTGTCGAATTTCTGGCGTATGCTGGTTGTCGAATCGCAGAGGCGCGTAGCGTTCGCTGGCGCGACATCAATGAGCAACTTGCGAGTGTGCTCATCACCGGCGGGGAGACTGGGACGAAGAATTACGAAGCCCGAACAATTCCACTTTTCGTTCCGCTGCAACGACTCGTTAGGTCAATGCGAATGCGCCGGCCTCTAACAACGAGCGATGCTTTTCTTTTTGTAATCGAGAATGCGCGCCTTCAGATCTTGCGGGCTTGCGAGCGCCTTGGTTTGCCGCGTTTTGGTCATCACACCATGCGGCACTTCTTTTGCTCAAATGCAATTGAAGCGGGCTGTGACTTTAAAGTGATCGCGGGCTGGCTTGGACATAAAGACGGCGGCGTACTGGTTGCAATGACATATGGGCATTTACGAAGTGAACACAGTGCAGCGATGGCAAGGCGTATCACATTCGATGCCGGCGATTTCGAGGCGAACGCGGAAAACGTAATCACGCTGAGACGATGAAGGACCCGCTCGTTTCGGAGATTTTGGAAAAGCGATGGTTCCTGCCAATCGCTCAACGAATTGAAACATTTGAGGAGGAGTTCAACATCTTTCCCGAAGTGGGAAGCATAACCTCGCCCGAGGCACCGGATTGGATCGTGAATTGCGTTTGGAACCAAATGCGGACGTTCAATGAGGTATCAGGTTTGGAGAAGCTCGATCGTATTCGTGCGCGAAATATTGGCGCGATGATCGGGGCGAAGAATTCTGTATTGAAGAGGCTCGCTGGCGGAAATCTTTGGTTTAATCAGCTGCCCACTAAACAGCAAAAACGATTCGAAGAGTTGTTTGGAACGGAGGCGGTAGAAGAGGCGAAAGAAATTTGGTCTCGATGCGCGCGTGAAATCTATCCGCAATTCAAAAGAGTGAGACGGTTCGCGACGGAGCTGGTCATGTCCCAGGAACTCATCGAACAGGTCCAATTTCATCAGGGCATTGCAAACGGACTCACATTCTCTCACAGGGTGACGGAAGCGGTCCATCGACACGCGAAACAGCAGACAGATCAAAGCCGGCGATTCGTCGTCTGTTTCTTTATTCTCCAGCATTGGGAGATGATCGAAGCGGCACGGAAAGATATTCTCTGGTCTGATCTAATGGACCAATTCGATCAAGAGTACGGAGAGTTCGTTCATATCGACGAAGAAGCGTTTAAGAAGATTTTGCAACGCAGTGGCCTTACCGTCGGCAGGGTTGGTCGTCCGAAAACCAAATAATCGGGACCGGCAAAACTCAGGGCTGTCCTTAATTCTTAAGCGTGCGCCGGCAAACATGGGCGCATGCAAGAACAACTAATCGCATTCGAAGCTCCGAAGCTCGCGCTTTGTCGCGTTGAAGCTGCGGACGCACTAAACGTCAGTCCGGCGACAGTAGATCGCCTAGTTAAACGCGGACTGCTGCGGCCTTCACGGGCATTGCGGCGTCCGCTTTTTTCAATCGCAGAGATCGAACGTTTCCTTCGCGAAACAACAGCTGAAGCGCCGTTGTGATCGCGGAAGGTGACGCAAATAATGACCGGGATCGGCCGGATGCGGGCGCGTTAGCGCC
>JALZAX010000236.1 GCA_030948055.1 Verrucomicrobiota bacterium
CGCAGCCAGGTTTCGAACGGCAGACTGAGCATCAGCGCGCAGCATAAGAAAACTCCGAGCAAGGGAAAAACCGGCACAAACGGGACGCGGAACGGCCGGTGCCGAGTCGAATCCGTGCGACGAAGAATAATCACGCCGAAGCAAACAAGCACGAAGGCGAAGAGCGTTCCGATATTAGTCAGATCAGCGAGCGAGCCGATATCGGTGAACATGGCAACGCCGCCAACAACAACGCCCGTCCAGATGGTGGTGATGTAAGGCGTGCGAAAACGCGGATGGAGGCGTGCGAAATATTGTGGGAGCAGGCCGTCGCGCGCTATCGCCATGAAAATACGCGGCTGACCCAATTGGAAAACGAGCAGGACCGAAGTCATGCCGGCCAGCGCGCCTGCACTAACGAGTGCTTGCGCCCAGGGTTTGCTGGCAAAGGCGGTAGCGACCGCCGCCGGATCACCGAGATACACCGTGTATTTCAAAATACCGGTCAAGACACCCGACATTAGAACATAGAGGAGCGTGCAAATCGCGAGGCTGGCTATCATTCCGATGGGCATGTCGCGTTGCGGATTGCGCGTTTCCTCTGCAGTGGTGGAAACCGCATCGAACCCAATGAAGGCAAAGAAGACGATGGCGGCGCCGCTCATCACACCGCCAAAACCATTGGGCATGAACGGCACCCAGTGAGTCGGGTTCACCATGAAAGCACCGAAGGAAATGAAGAAGACAACGACCGCGACTTTAATAATGACGATGATCGTGTTCGTCCGCGCGCTCTCACGGATGCCGTAAATCAAAAGCACGGTCACCGCCGCGACGATGAGAAATGCCGGAATATTTAGTGCGAACGGATGGCCAAAAATACTCGGCAATGTCGTCGATGAAAAATCCATCAGGGCGTCACCACCTTTTGCCACCACGTCATTCGCGGTCGTGCTGTCAGTCACAGCCCAAAGCGGAAACTTTAGTCCGAAGAGACTGCCGCATAACTTCACAAAATATCCCGACCACCCAACGGCGACCGCCATGTTGCCGACGGCGTATTCGAGAATCAAATCCCAGCCAATGATCCAGGCGACAATCTCCCCGAGCGTCGCGTAGGAATAAGTGTAAGCCGAACCCGAGACCGGAATCATCGCGGCCAGCTCGGCATAACAGAGCGCCGCAAAGCCGCAGGCCACGGCTGCAACTACGAACGAAATCATCACGGCCGGTCCCGCGCCCGCTCGTCCCATGACCACATCCGTATGGCTAAATGCCGCCTGGATATAATTAAGGACTGGAGTTTTCCAAAAGGAACCGACGAGTTGCTCGCCCGCCGCGGCCGTTCCCGTGAGCGCAAAAATTCCCGTGCCGATGATCGCGCCAATACCCAGCGCGGTCAGATCGAGCGCGGTGAGCGAACGCTTCATCAAACGTTCCGGCGCTTCCGACTCGCAGATGAGCATCTCCGGGCTTTTGGTTTTAAAAAGTTGCGACGCCACGATCTCTTTTCGTGCCGACGCTAGCGATCGCGGGCATCACGGCCTAGGAAAAAATCCTAAGTCGTCTTGGCGCAACTTTAGCTTTAGGAAAATCATGCCCAGCCTCGGCGGAGCACAACTTATTGGCGGACTGATCTTCAGCTCGGTGGGCTTCGTTGCCTTCGTTTATGGCAAACGCATGCACTTTTGGAAGGCGATGTTCCTCGGCATTGCTCTCATGGTCTATCCACTTTTCGTCTCCACGGATGCACTGTTGTACTCGTTAGGCGCAATCTTGACCGCGGCTCTCTTCATCTGGCGCGATTAAGCATCCGGACGCTTGTCGCCCTCACGTCAGCGTGCTAATTGCGCTGCATGGGTCGGCAATGGCTGCATGCGAAACGCGAAGTCGCGGGTCTGAAGAAAGGCCAGGTCACCGGGAAGCTGGTGAAGGAAATGATGGTGGCCGCGAAACTCGGCGGCGCGGATCCGAACGGTAACCCCCGTCTTTTTGCGGCCGTAGAAAAAGCGCGCAGAGCGAGCGTTTCGCGAGATGTGATCGAGCGCGCAATCAAGAAAGGCGCGGGCATCGGCGGCGAGAAATTGGTGATGGAGCACGTCGTCTTTGAAGGCTACGCGCCGCACAAAGTGCCGATCATCGTTGAAATTCTGACCGATAATAACAACCGCACTGCTCCGGAGATTCGTGTGCTATTTAAAAAAGGTGGCCTGCTCGGCGCGCCGGGCAGCAATAAATTTCTTTTCGATCATGTCGGTCTGGTCGAAGCGCATCATCCTGACGCCGCCGCCGACATCGAGGCCGCTGCGATTGAAGCGGGCGCGCAAAATGTCGAACCGCTCTCGCATTCGACGAATGATGATATTCCAGAAGATGCGACCGGCGCACGCTTCATCACCGAGCGCACTGATCTGCACACCGTTTCGCAATGGCTGGCCGCGAACGGCTGGACCGTGGTGACGAGCGAGCTTGGCTACATCGCGAAAAGTTTGGTGTCGTTAGGCGAAACAGAACGACAAGAAGCCGGCGAGTTCCTCCAGAAACTGGAAGACCACGACGACGTCCACCGGGTCTGGGCGGCTCTCTCCTGATTGGACGCATCGCGCGCGTTTCGCTAACCTCCAGCCAGCATGTCTGACGAATCGCAATTCGTTCTCGCTGACGCTGCGGTCGATGCGACCACGGAGGGGCGGCGCGGATTGGGCCGACGACGGAAACAGCGCAAAGACGACCGGGTTCTGACGCATTGCGAGAACTGCGGCGCGCCGTTGGCCGGTGAGTATTGCGCGAAATGCGGCCAACACGCGATCGATTATCGCCGCTCGCTCTGGCGCGTGTTGATCGATGCCGCCGATTCGTTTCTCAACTGGGACACGAAATTTCTCAGCTCCATCTGGGTCTTGCTCACAAGGCCGTGGAAACTCACGAACGATTTTAACGGCGGTCGCCGCGCCCGCTATGTCCATCCTCTTCGCCTTTACCTGCTCGCCAGTATCACGTTTTTCCTGATGACGAAATTAGCGAAGTTCGACAACAGCGGGTCGTTCGAATTTCGCCCGCAAGATCGCGCCGAAATTGCTGCCGCGTTAGGCAAGCTCGTCGGTTCCGATTCTGTGCTCACCGCCGAGCAGCAGGCGAAAGTCGATGGCGTGCGCGCGCGCCTCACGCAAGCCGACGGCGCGATCAGTGAGCAGGAGAAAAAAGAACTGCAGGAAGTCGTGCGCGAGGCGCTGACCTCCAAGTTGGAAGACAAGTTCGCGAAGCACGATCGCGCGCAACTGAAAGCCGCTCTGCGCATGATCCCGGAAATTCCGACGCCGCCTCCGCCCGGAAGCAAAGCGGCGGTCGCGAAGGAAGCGGATGCGGAAGTGAATGCAGAACTCGCGGGGAAGTCCGCTGCAGAATCGGCCGCTAAAATAATACCTGACACGGTGGTGCCACCGATACCTGCTTTGCCGGATGTCGCTTCATCATCTATTCCGCCAAAGCATACCAAACCAGGCATTCATTTCGGTCCGGAAGACAAACCAAAGACGCCCTTCGGCACCTGGATCGAGAGCCGCGTCAAAAACAAAGTGGGCGAAGACGGAACAAAGTCGAAACTTTTCCTCGAGACGCTGCGCAACAACATCCCGACCATGATGCTCTGCTGTATTCCGCTCTTTGCGCTCGTCCTCAAGATGCTCTACATCCGCAAAGGTCGCTATTACGTGGAGCATCTGGTCTACGCGCTCCACGTCCACACCTTCGCCTATCTCGGCGTAACCGTAATCGTGCTCATCTCGCTCGCTCTTGCACAGGTATCCGACGCGATCCGCGCGATCTTTGCGACCTTCGCCGGCATCGCCATGTTCGTGCTTGTCTTCCTCTCCATTCGGCGCGTCTACGCCGAAGGCTGGTTTTCCAGCACCTTCAAATTCCTCCTCGGTTCCATCGCCTACGCGGTTATTCTAATCATCGCCGTCGGCGCGACGGCCTTCATTACGCTGCTGTTACCCGACTAGTTTTCGCCCCGCTGCACCACGGCCACCATCTCGAGCAGCGTTTGCGTGCCGCTAATTCTTTTTGCTTCGCCGGCAAATCGCGCAGCCAGGTCTGCTTTTCCAAGTGGTGTGCGAAAAGATCCCGCGCGATTTCGCGACCAGACTTCTGCGTTTTCAGCTCGAAAGTTACATCTGTCACGCCACTGGGATTCGCCATTAACCAAAGCCCGCTGTGCACGGAGCGAAAACGGTCTAACGAGTAGATCTTGAATCCGGAATCGATCAACGTTGGCGCCTCATTATTCAGAGTGAGGTAGTTGGAGTGCATGTTCGTCAGTTGGCCGCGCCCTTTGCACAAGAGCGTCGATGCGTTTCCAAAGAGGACCGCTACCGGAAACTGGAGCGCCTCAATCTTCGGCGCCGGCTCGTTTCCGCCGCAGCCCGCGACAAGTAGCAACAAGAGCGCAGCGAAACGCTTCACGAGCCGATCAGCGTTCGCGCCTTGGCCAGCGCTTCGCCGATCTTGGAAGGATCTTTTCCCGAACCGCGCGCATTATCCGGCCGACCCCCACCCTTTCCTCCAACGATCGGCGCGATTTGCTGAATGATTTCGTTCGCGCCAATAGAACTCGTCAGACTTTTCGGCACCGCAGCGACCAGATCAACCCGACCATTCGTTAGGCCGGCCAGAACAATTGGTCC
>JALZAX010000237.1 GCA_030948055.1 Verrucomicrobiota bacterium
AGGCGGCGATGCCTTCGACATCGATGCCGGAGCGAAGCGCGCGCGCCTTGTCGGGCTGCGAGCGCGCAAAACCAAATTCGCGCGCCAGGTCGGTGAGAAGAAATATCGAAGACGAGCCCGCCGTCCATTGCCGCAGCGCATTCTCCACCACCTCCGGGTAAGTGAAGTGCAGAAAGAGCGCGACCAGATCGGAGAAAGCCTCATGAAAGGCCGGAACATCGATATTGGTCGGATGCAGAAAGGTGGACCGCAGTCCATCGAGCAAGGCGTGCGTGGTTTCGTGCGCAATGATATCGTGACTGAGCGATGTGCAGACGACTCCGCCGCGCAGCGTGAACCCGGCGCGCTCTCCGCGGACGGTGAAATAACCGAACGACAAGTCGCCTGTCTCGCGGCTGTAACCGGCATTGGCCTCACGCACGCCAAAGGGTCGCACGGTCAATCGCAGCGGTTCGCCCGGATTCGGATCGTCGGTCGTCCAGGCTATGTCGCGACCGAGCGCTCGCCGGAAAGCGGCGTAAGTGAGACTGCAAACCGCATAGACCATCTGCGGATGAAATTGTCCGTTCGCCGGTGAAGGCGTGAGACCACTCGTTAGGAGCAGATTCGCATCATCGAGATCGAGCGCCTTCGCCCGCAGGAGTTCGGGCGCGCCGTCGCTTACGATTTTGAAGAGCGATCCCACCGGACCCGGCTCGAGCTTTTCGTACGGAACCTGCACAGTCGTGATGCCGCCGATGCGATCGGAAACGGACGGATCGAGTGTGTAAATGCGAAGCGGCCGGGTGAAGGGTGCGCCTGTTGCGCGCTGATATCGCCTAACGAGTGCTTGACGCCCGACGCGCGGGCTTACCTCGAAAGCCACGCTGGTGTCCGCTTGTTTCTTCGCCATGAATCAGGAGCCGCGCTGAGATTGCACCACCAAGCGCGACGGCGACTGCTCAACGACGCGCAGTTTTTGTTTGCCTGTTTGAATCACGATCGAGTCGCCCTGCTTGCTCCACTTCGCCGGTTGCTCGACGTAGCGATCATCCGCGCCCGACAACTGCACCGTGGCGGAGCCATTGGCCCGCAATTGAATTCGTTCGCGCGGACGACGCGAGAGCGGAATGTCGTCCTCTTCCGGACGATAAACCGCGCCGCGTTCCGTATCTTCTTCGAAGACATGAACCCACGTCGTCGCGAAAAGCGGATCGCTTTTCGCGTTTTCTCCCGGCACAGAATTCTCCGTTTACGAAACGAGACCGCTGCGCGCGGCGTCGAGCGCGCTGCGCATGCGGAGCACTTGTTGGGCGGTGAACATGAACATGGCCTTGTCGTCGGTGTAATCCATGTAGTTCATGAACATGTCGCCGTTCGGTCCGTTGTTGCAGGTCACGACCGGCCAGTTCGGCGCGCCGAAATTCGGGCCCGCGCAATTCGGCGTATCCGCGACCATATCGCTGCCGCTGCAATCGGGTGTATCCCCCCAGATGTGGCGCAGATTAAAGTAATGTCCGATCTCATGCGTGGCCGTGCGGCCTTTATCATAAGGGGCCTGCGCTGTGCCGTTGGTCCCAAAGGCGAGATAATTAATTACCACCCCATCCGTCGCCGCCGGGCCGCCGGGAAATTGCGCGTAGCCGAGCAATCCGCCGGTGAGCGCGCATACCCAAAGATTCAGATTCGATTTCGGATCAGTCGGAGGAATTCCGCCCGTGGAAGTTTTCTTCACTTTGTCGTCCGCGCCGAAACCGTTCTTGGTCGTTTTGGTGCGTGTTGTTTTCACGAGCTTAAATTGCAAACGCGCGTCGGTGACCAAGCCTTTCCAAGGAGTAGGCGTCTGGCTCTTGTCGGGATTCATCGCCCGATAATCTTTATTCAAGGCCGTGATCTGACTCTTGATCTGCGCGTCGGAAATATTCTGCTGGTCGGTCTTGTAGACAACATTCACGACCACCTTCACGGTCACGATCTTCGTCTTGGCCGCAGTAAAACCAATTTGATGCTGCCGCGCGGCCGCACCTTCCAACCGCATCTGTGCGAGACGGAACGATGGATATTTTTCCAGCAACATCATGTGCACGGCCATCGCGCCGCATGATCTTCGCGGGGGCACACTCGGCTTCTTTTCCTTCGGCATAAACAACCTCCTTTGTTTTGGAACGGAATGCGTCGGGTGACGCTGCGCTCGTTATATTGAAGCGCGCGGGAGCTGTCGAGGACTTGCTAAAACTCCGCGCTGCCGGGCGTGCGCGCGAAAGGAATGACGTCGCGGATGTTAGAAACGCCGGTCACGAACATCAGCATGCGTTCGAAACCGAGGCCGAAACCGGAATGAGGAACAGTGCCGTAGCGACGCAGATCCAAGTACCATTTGTAATCGGCCAGATCCATTTTGTGATGGCGCAGATTTGCCTCCAGAACATCGAGCCGTTCTTCGCGCTGACTTCCACCGACGATCTCGCCGATGCCGGGCACAAGCACATCCATGGCGGTGACGGTTTCGTTGTCGTCATTCAAGCGCATGTAGAACGGCTTTATCTCTTTCGGATAATTGAAAACTGTCACGGGCGATTTGAAGTGCTTCTCGGTTAACCAGCGTTCGTGTTCCGATTGGAGATTCGCGCCGTAGGCGACAGGAAATTCAAATTTCTCGGCGCTCTTCAACAACAGTTCGACCGCTTCGGTGTAGCTGATGCGCTTGAACGGCCGCTCGAGAACGAAATCGAGTCGCGCGACCAACTCCTTGTCCACGAACTTTCCGAACAACTCGAGTTCGTCCGGGCAATTCTCGCGAATGTCGCGAATCAGATATTTCACCAGCTCTTCCGCGACATCCATGTTGCAGTTGAGATCGCAGAAAGCCATTTCCGGTTCGATCATCCAAAACTCATTCGCGTGTCGCGATGTGTTCGAATTCTCCGCGCGGAAAGTTGGGCCGAAGGTGTAAACATTCGAGAGTGCGCAAGCGAACGCTTCGGCTTCGAGCTGGCCGCTGACCGTGAGGAATGTCGAACGTGCAAAGAAATCTTTCGCGTAATCGATCGCACCGTCGTCGGTGCGCGGCGGATTTTTCACGTCGAGCGATGTGACGCGAAACAGTTCGCCCGCACCTTCGCAATCGCTGCCGGTAATGATGGGCGTGTGGACGTAAACGAAACCGCGTTCCTGGAAAAATTTGTGAATGGCAAAGGCGAGCCGGCTGCGGACGCGAAAAACCGAGCCGAACAAATTCGAGCGCGGACGAAGATGCGAAATCTCGCGCAGGAATTCGGGCGTATGCCCTTTCTTTTGCAACGGATAGCTGTCGTCGGATTGACCAAGGATGGTCAGTTCGTTCGCCATTAACTCCCACGCTTGTCCCTTCCCTTGCGAAGCGACCAACTCACCATGAACGGAAATGGACGAACCAGTCGTTAGGCGCTGGACGTCCGCATAATTCGGCAACGAATCGCGCGCGATAATTTGCAGATTCTTCAAACTCGAACCGTCGTTTAGTTCAATGAACGAAAATGTTTTCGAATCGCGCCGCGTCCGGACCCATCCCCGGACGAGAATGTCGGCAAGAGGCGAAGGACTTAGCAGCGCGTCTTTCACGCGCGTCGGTGCAGGCATGCCGGAAGTTGGCGAACCAGGCACATCCAGCAAGCGCGTTCCAAATTTTTCTGGGGAGCGCACGGCTCCAGCCGTGTTGGTTGGCGTATTCTGCGCCAACAGGCTTTCGATAAGTTCGTCGCCGCAGAATGCGGCAACCAGCACGCTGTAAGCGTGCGCTCCCCAGACGAATTTTTCGCGCGTTATCCCAGCGGCAACCAATTCCCCGGCTGCGGCGGCGGGCGCGAACCATTGAGCGAGAGATATGTGTATTCTTGAAGGAGACGCTCGTAATCCGAAAGAAGCTTCATCGCATCGTTCGGCTTCATGCGGTCAGTCTTGATCGCGGTATCGACTTGTGTCTTCAGCAAACGCATCAGCTCGACCTTGTCCCATTGCGTCATGGAAAGGACTTCACCGATCGTGCTGCCTTCGATCACTTCTTCGATGTACCAGCCGGATTCTTCATCGGGATCGAGAAAGATGTGCACTTCGGTCACGCGACCGAACAAATTGTGCAGATCGCCCATGATGTCCTGGTAGGCACCGACCATGAAGACGCCGAGATAGTAAATTTCACCGGGGATAATTCGATGCAGCGGGAGCGTTTCGCGCACGTCTTGCAGATCGGTAAACTTCGAGACCTTGCCATCCGAGTCACAGGTGATATCGACGATCATGCCGTTACGATCCGGAGGAGTCGTTAGGCGATGAATGGGCATGATCGGGAACAACTGCCCGAGGGCCCAGTGATCGAGAAGCGATTGGAAAACGGAAAAATTGCAGATGTATTGGTCGGCTAACGAGTTCTCGAGTTGCTTCACTTCGTCGGGGACGTAGCGCAGGCCGCGATGCATATGCACGATTTGCTGCGCGAGCTGCCAGTAAACGGTGTCGATCTTTGCTTTCGATTCAAGATCGAGCAGGCCTAGGTCGAAGTTGTTCTGCGAGTCCTCCTTGATTTGCTGAATGTCGTGCAAACTTTCGAGACGATTGCCGCGTTTGAGCCGATGTTTTACGTCGAGAATTTCGCCGACGAGCTTGTGATCTTTTTCGCCCGCTTCGACTTTTGATTTGGG
>JALZAX010000238.1 GCA_030948055.1 Verrucomicrobiota bacterium
GACCACCGGCGTGCACCGCCTTTATCAGATGCTGCAAGCCGGCAAGCTCCTCGTTCCCGCAATCAACGTGAACGACACCGCGACGAAATCGAAGTTCGACAACCTCTACGGCTGCCGTCACTCGTTAGTCGACGGAATCAACCGCGCGCTCGACCTCATGATTTCGGGGAAAGTGGCCGTGATCTGTGGCTACGGCGATGTCGGCAAAGGCTGCGCGCAATCACTCCGTGGACAAGGTGCCCGCGTCATCGTCACCGAAATCGATCCGATCAACGCCCTCCAAGCCGCGATGGAGGGTTTCGAAGTCACGACCATCGAAGACACGTTAGGCCGCGGCGACATTTACGTCACGACCACGGGCAACGTCGACATCATCACTTTCGATCACATGGCGAAAATGAAAAACCAGGCCGTCGTTTGCAATATCGGCCACTTCGACAACGAAATTCAGGTCGATCGTTTGAACACCGCCAAGGGTGTGAAGCGAACGAACATCAAACCGCAGGTCGATAAGTATACCTTCGAAGACGGCCACGAAATTTTCATGCTCGCCGAAGGCCGGCTCGTGAATCTCGGATGCGCCACGGGCCATCCGTCGTTTGTCATGTCGAATTCGTTCAGCAATCAAGTCCTCGCGCAGCTCGATCTCTGGGCGAACAAGGACAAGAACAAACCCGGCGTTTACATCCTGCCGAAGAAACTCGACGAAGAAGTCGCGCGTCTGCACCTCGAAAAAATCGGCGTGAAGCTTACGACTTTAACCAAGAAGCAGGCCGAGTATCTCGGCGTGCCGGTAGACGGACCATATAAGTCCGAGCACTACCGTTACTAGTCGTTAGGCAGCGTCGGCCGAAATTCGCGCTTCGTTTGTGGCGCCGCTTGCGAATAATCGCGGCGCGCGTGAAGAAGCTGATCATTCAGTTGACCTGCTACAACGAAGAGCAGGCGCTGCCGATTTCACTCGGCGCCCTGCCGAGGAAGATCGATGGCTTCGACAAAGTCGAATGGCTTGTGGTGGATGACGGAAGTAGCGATCGCACATTAGAAGTCGCGCGCGCAAACGGTGTCGATCATATCGTCGCGCTTGGGGCGCATCAAGGATTAGCCCGCGGCTTCATGGCGGGAATCGATGCGAGTTTGCGCGCCGGCGCGGACGTCATCGTCAACACAGACGCCGACAATCAATATTCCGCGGCCGATATTCCGAAACTTCTCGCGCCGATTATGCGCGGCGAAGCGCAGATTGTCATTGGCGCGCGACCCATCGGCGCGACGGAACATTTTTCGCCGCTCAAGAAAATGCTGCAGCGCGTGGGCTCGCGTGTGGTTCGTGCGGCGAGTCGGACAAATGTGGCTGACGCGCCGAGTGGATTCCGCGCCATGACACGCGCGGCTGCCATGCAGCTAAACGTTTTTAGTCCGTATTCCTACACGCTCGAAACTATCATCCAGGCGGGACAAAAAAATATTCAGATTACCTCGGTGCCGATACGGACCAATCCGTATCTGCGACCGTCGCGCCTGGTAACATCCACCCGCTCTTACGTGCAACGTTCCGTCATCACGATCCTGCGCATTTTCATTACCTATAAACCGCTCCGCTTTTTTCTTTGGATGGGCGCGATTCCGTTCACGCTCGGTTTTCTTCTCGGTGTGCGCTGGCTGATTCTCTTTACGCAAGAACCGATGCGCAGCCGCACCCCGAGTTTGATCCTGGCCGCAATTCTGATTTTGATCGGCGTGCAGATGTGGTCGTTAGGCGCAGTCGCGGATGTGATCGCGGTCAATCGCAAGCTACTCGAAGACATTCAGCAGCGCCTGAAGCGGATCGAACACCAGTGAGCCGCGATCTCTTCGCTCGCGAGGCGCTCGCACAGATTCCAAAAATCCTCACGCTGCAAGATCGGAACGCGCATTCGCCGACTTACGGATCTTTCGATCGCAACTACTGGCATTACAGGATCATCGATTTCCCGAGCGGCATGGCGCAGGAATTCGTCTGGCCGCTCGCGCTCGTTTACTCGTTAGACCTACCGGATAATCCTTATTTTCAGCAACCATCGATCAAGGAATGGGCGGAAGCTGGAATGCTTTTCGCCGCGCACAGCGCGCATGCTGATGGATCATGCGACGATTATTTTCCCTTCGAAAAAGCGAGCGGCGCGGCGGCGTTTTCACTGCTGGCTGCGATCGAAAGTTACGCGCTCCTGCAATTAGACCGGCCGGAGTTGCCGGGATTTTTTTCCCGTCGCGCGGACTGGCTAGCGAATCACGAAGAAAGCGGGCGCCTAACGAATCATCAGGCGTTGATCGCGCTTTGTCTGGAAAAACTTGGACGGAAAGAAGCAGCGGCGCGTCGTTTGCAGCGCGTGCTGGAATGGCAGGACGAGGAAGGTTGGTTTGCGGAATACGAAGGGTTCGATCCGGGCTATCAAACGCTGACGATCGGTTTGCTCGCCCAGTTTCACGAACTTTCGCCTAACGAATCGTTAGGACGCGCCCTGGTGAGAGCAATTCAATTTGCGGAACATTTCGTTCATCCCGATGGCTCGTTCGGCGGCGAATATGGCAGCCGGAATACCTACAATTTTTTTCCGCACGGTTTTGAACTGGCCGGTAAGTGGTTGCCGGAAGCGCTATCAATCAACGATCGTTTTCTGGTTGGCCTAACGAATGGTCTCGCGCCTTGTTATGCCGACGATCACATCATCGGGCATCACACCTGGAGCTACCTGCTCGCCTGGCAGCATTGGATTTCACCACGGCCGCCGCGCAAACAAACATCGAGTGGTCGAACTCATTTTCCGCGTGCCGGCATTTTGATCGACCGTCGCGCAGACGCGACGCTTTATCTCGCGCTCAATAAAGGCGGCGTCTTCAAATTTTTTTCGCAAGAACGACTCGTTGCGTCGGAGACGCAGTTGTCTTGTGTCGCCGGTCGTGGCAATGCCGTCGCGCACCTCATCGATGACTACGCTGTCCAAATCGGCGCTGACACAATCGCGATTACCGGTCAGCTCGGTTGGGCGAAAGAAAATCGCATGACGACCATGAAGCTGCTGCTTCTGCGTGTTTTCATGCTCATGATTGGCCGCTTCTTTCCTAATCTGGTGCGCAAAGTTTTGCAGCGCATGCTCATCACCGGAAAAAAGCCCGCGCCATTTCATTTTAAAAGAACGCTGACGTGGCGTGAAGATCGCCTGCACGTCGCCGATGAATTAACTGCACCAACCTGGGAAAACGTGCGCGCGGTTGGAATCGGCGCCGCGCAAACTTCTATCTACGTCGCGATGAGTCGCACCTGGCAGGCCGGCCAACTTCAACCATGGCTCGATCTCAGTCCGGAAATTCGAAAACTAAAACCGGGCGAACCATTGCGAGTTGAGCGCACTTTCTGAAAAAGATCGTTTCACTACTCGTTAGTCTCGGGCTGCTCGCGCTCATCTACTGGCAGCTCAGTCGGCGGGGACAGCTGCACGATCTCATTCGCGTCTTCCGCGATTGCGATCGTGTTTTGATGACGCTGAGTCTCGGAATGGTCGTGCCTCTGACACTGCTCACGTCGCGGCGCCTGCAACAACTCATGCCGCGTCCCGATCAACTTAACTTCGCCGAAGCGAACAAACTCATTCTCGCCGCCAGCACTTTGAATCTGGTGCTCCTCTCGAAAATGGGCGACATCGCCAAGGCGTGGTTCGTGAAAGAGCGCGGACATCTCGCCGGCTCGCTCGCCTTTGCGTTGGTCGTTTTCGAAAAGACCTGCGACATGCTTTCGCTGCTATCGTGGTGCGTCCTCGGACTGCTCTTTTATCCGGCGAAGGACGCGATCTTCTGGACAATGACGGCAGTGATTAGCGCCGCATTTCTTCTTGGTTTGCTCTTGTTAGGCCAACCGCGCTTCGCCGTATTTTTTTTCCGGCGCGCCCGACTGACACGATTGAGCGAGGCATGGCAGGAAATGCATGATTATTTTTGGTCGAGCAAAACGCGCCTAACGAGTGTGGCCTTCACTTCGCTCTTCATTTGGTTTCTGCATCTGTTGCAAATCTGGATGTTCATCCGTGCGCTCAATGCCTCGGCGCCGTTCCTCGCTAGCCTCGCGCTTTCGCCGTTGGCAATTCTGGCCGGACTTTTGCCGTTAACGTTCGCAGGCGTCGGCACTCGCGATGCCGCGCTGGTCTTATTTTACCACCCATACTTCGATGCTCCGACCGCAGCCGCGCTCGGTTTGCTTTGCACCGCGCGTTATATATTACCTGCGGTCGCCGGACTGCCTTTCGTCTCTAGGACGCGGGCGAATCTTCCATCACCGCGCGAAAGCGACTGAACTCGACGCGTTGTGTTTTATCCGCGAATCGCAATTGGATTTCGCAGGCTTTGCTGCCGGCTGGAATGGCCAGTGCAAAAAAATCCACACCGCGTTCGCGGGTCAGATGCGGACGAAGAATGAGCGGCTTTTTTTTATCGTGCGGACCGGAAACAAAACGGATCCGAAGATCGAACGCGTCCACCTGATCGGACGCTGCTTCCACTTCCAGCCTAACGAGTCGTCCGCGACATTGCTCGGGAATTTGCCAAACTGTTTTCAAGCGCGGACGCGCGTGTCCGCGTTCCCAAATC
>JALZAX010000239.1 GCA_030948055.1 Verrucomicrobiota bacterium
CGGCCATCCCGGCCTGCCAATGGGTGCAGCGCCCATGGCGTATGTGTTATGGACGCGTTTTCTCCGGCATAATCCTGCCAATCCGCATTGGTTTGATCGCGACCGGTTTGCTTTGTCGGCCGGACATGGCTCGATGTTGCTTTACGGCCTGTTGCATCTCACGGGCTACGATTTGCCCCTGGAGCAAATCAAACAATTTCGACAGTGGGGCAGCAAGACGCCGGGCCATCCGGAGCGCGGACTGACGCCGGGAGTGGAGACGACGACCGGTCCGCTCGGTCAGGGATTCGCCAATGGCGTCGGCATCGCCATCGCGGAAGCTTATCTCGCCGCACACTACAACCGACCTGGACATCAGATCGTCGATCATCACACGTATGTGCTGGTCAGCGACGGCGATTTGATGGAAGGCGTCGCATCTGAGGCCGCGTCGCTCGCGGGTCATTTGCGGCTTGGCAAGCTGATCTGCCTTTATGACGACAACCACATCACGCTTTCCGCGGCGACTCACATTACCTTCACGGAAAATCGTGCCCTGCGTCTCGAAGCGTATGGCTGGCACACGCAGACCGTGGAGAATGGAAACGATCTTGCAGCGATCGACTGCGCGTTGCGGGTGGCGCAAGCCGAGCGGGAACGTCCCTCGCTGATTCTCGTGCGCACGCATATCGGTTATGGCTCACCGAACAAGGAGGACACTTTTGAGGCGCACGGCTCGCCGCTGGGGGACAAGGAGGTGGAGCTAACGAAACAAGCCTTAGGCTGGCCACTTGATCCTACCTTCTACATTCCAGACGAGGCTCTCTCGCATTTTCGTCTCGCCCTCGAAAATGGCAAACAAGCCGAAGCGGAATGGGATGGGAGATTCGAGGAATACGCGAAAGGATTTCCCGACCTCGCCAGGGAATTTCAGTGGCAGATGGCCGGTGGATTACCCAAAGGTTGGGACACCGACATCCCGGTCTTTTCAGCCGACCCGAAAGGCATGGCAACCCGCGTCGCGTCGGGCGAAGTATTGCGCGCGATCGGTCCGAAACTTCCCTCGTTGATCGGTGGTTCGGCGGATTTGGATCCGTCCACCCACACGGCGCTTACCGCGATGGGCGATTTCGAAAATACGCGCGACGAGTCTGGCAACTTGCAAGGTTCGACCGGCGGCGGTTGGAGTTATGCTGGACGCAACCTGCACTTCGGTGTTCGCGAGCACGCGATGGGATCCATCGCGAATGGGTTGGCGGTGCACGGCGGTATCATTCCGTTCACCGCGACGTTCCTCATTTTCTCGGACTACATGCGACCGCCGATTCGGCTGGCGGCACTCATGGAACAAGGAGTGATCTTCGTTTTCACCCACGATAGCATCGCTCTGGGCGAAGATGGCTCAACCCATCAGCCGATCGAGCAATTGGCCTCGATGCGCGCGATCCCAAACCTCCTCGTCGTCCGTCCCTGCGATGCGAATGAAACGGCAGTGGCGTGGCGAGTCGCCATTGAGACACGGGATCGCCCGGTCGCGCTGGTCTTGACGCGGCAGGATGTGGCGACGCTTGACCGCACCCAATTTGCTCCCGCGGATGGTCTGCGGCGTGGCGCGTATGTTTTGGCCGATGCTCCCGATGGCAAGCCGAACCTCATTCTGATCGCGACCGGGTCGGAAGTGGGTTTGATCGTGGCCGCGCGACAAGAATTACAGCAACAGAAAATCGCCGTGCGCGTCGTTTCGATGCCGAGCTGGAAATTGTTTGAGGCTCAATCCCAGGAGTATCGCGACTCGGTTCTTCCTTCATCAGCGCGAGCACGACTTGCGGTCGAGGCGGGTGCGACTCAAGGCTGGTGGAAGTATGTGGGCGAGGAAGGCGACGTGATCGGCGTGGATCGCTTTGGCGCTTCGGCTCCGGGGCCGATCATGATGCGTGAATACGGATTCACCGTGGAGAACGTCTGCCAGCGAGCGCTGGCGTTGCTGGAAAGGAAACATGTCTGAGCCCTCGGCAGAATCACCCGGAACTTCCACACGGATCGGTATTGCCGCCGACCACGGAGGTTTCGAGTTAAAGGAGTATCTGTTAAGAATGTTGCGCGAAGCCGGTCATGAAGTAATCGATTTCGGAGACGACGAACTTAAGCCTAACAACGATTATCCCGACTTTGTGGTGCCGCTGGCCCGCGCAGTTGCCAGCGGGGGAGTGGAACGCGGCGTGGCGATCTGCGGAAGCGGTGTCGGTGCATCGGTCGCCGCGAACAAAGTGGCGGGGGTTCGGGCGAGCCTGATTCACGAAAGTTTTTCGGCGCATCAAGGCGTCGAGGACGACGACATGAACCTGATCAGCCTCGGCGGTCTCGTGGTTGGTCATGCGCTGGCCTGGGAGTTAGTGCAAACATTTCTCGGCGCGCGTTTCAGTGGCGCGGAACGGCATCGCCGCCGTCTGGCGAAAGTAGCGGAACTCGAAAACCCGCCAGTGAAGGAAACGCCGTGAAGATAAGTCCTCTTGCCGGGAAACCAGCGCCGCCCGAAATCCTGGTCGATATTCCCCGGCTCATCACCGCCTATTATGCGGACGTGCCGGATCCGGCGGTCCCCGCGCAACGCGTCGCGTTTGGCACTTCGGGGCATCGCGGTTCGTCGTTCCAGCGGGCTTTTAACGAATGGCACATCCTTGCGATCACTCAGGCGATTTGCCAGTATCGCGCGCAGCACGAGATCACCGGCCCGCTCTTTCTCGGCATCGATACGCACGCGCTTTCGGTCCCGGCCTGCGCCACTGCGCTCGAAGTGCTGGCCGCCAACGGAGTCGAGGTGATGCTCGCGGAAGGAGACGAATACACGCCGACCCCGGTGATCTCTCACGCCATTCTGACTTACAACCGCGGGCGAAAAACCGGCCTGGCCGACGGCATCGTCATTACGCCTTCGCACAATCCGCCGAACGATGGCGGATTTAAGTATAACCCGCCGAACGGAGGGCCGGCCGATAACACAGTCACCGATTGGATAGGCGCAAAGGCGAACGCATTCTTGGAAGCGCGGCTCGACGGCGTGAAACGCATTCCCCACGAACAGGCGCTTCAGGCTGCGACGACGCACCGGCACGACTACCTCAGTTCTTACATCAACGATCTCGCCAATGTCATCGACCTCGAGATCATTCGAGGCGCCAAGCTGCGTCTTGGGGTAGATCCGTTAGGCGGCGCCGGCGTGCATTATTGGGCGCGAATCGCGGAACGCCACGGCTTAAACCTGACCGTGGTTAACAAAGCGGTCGATCCTACTTTTCGTTTCATGACGGTGGATTGGGATGGCCAGATTCGGATGGATCCTTCCTCGCCTTACGCGATGGAGCGGCTGATCGGAATGAAAGATCGTTTCGATCTCTCCTTCGCCTGCGATACCGATCACGACCGGCATGGCATCGTGACGAAGAGCGCGGGACTTCTTCCGCCGAATCACTTTCTCGCGGTAGCGATCTCGCAACTCTTTCCAAACCGTCCTCACTGGCGACCCGAGGCCGCAGTCGGGAAAACCGTCGTGAGCAGCGCGATGATCGATCGTGTCACGGCCAAGCTGGGCCGAAAGCTCTTCGAGGTGCCGGTCGGGTTCAAATGGTTTGTCGATGGTCTGCTCGACGGGTCGCTGGGGTTCGGCGGTGAAGAGAGTGCCGGGGCCACGTTCGCCCGTCTCGACGGCAGCGTGTGGACGACGGACAAAGATGGTTTCATTCCCTGTTTGCTCGCCGCGGAAATCACTGCGCGCACTGGGCGTGATCCGGGCGAACTCTACAGAGAGATCACGCGCGAATTTGGCGAGCCTGTCTATGACCGAGTGGAAGCACCCGCCACTCCAGAACAGAAGCGACGGTTAGCGAAACTTTCACCCAACGAAGTAAAGCGCACCGAGCTGGTGGGTGAGAAGATAGAATCTCTACTTACTAACGCGGCCGGCAATAACGCACCTATTGGCGGCTTAAAGGTGCTTACTAAGAGTGGATGGTTCGCGGTGCGTCCTTCTGGGACGGAAGACATTTACAAAATCTACGCAGAGAGCTTCAGGGGGAACGATCATCTCCGCCGCATTCTGGAGGAAGCCCAGTCGATCGTTAATGAGGCTTTGGCCGTGCCGCTGGCGCCAAGACACCACCCCACCCGCTCGTCGTCCAACCGGGGCAATATGACTGTCGCGCAAGCTGTAGAGGTCTGGCGCAACGAGGGAGATCCGAACTAGCGCACGCCCAGGAATTGTAAAAAGGAGCAGAAACCCATGAGCAGCAAACAAACCCAACAGTCTGAAATCGGCATGGTCGGTCTGGGTGTCATGGGGCGTAATTTCGTCCTGAACATGGCTGACCATGGCTTCGCCGTAGCGGGTTACGATAAGGATCCAAAACAAGTCGAAGCTCTGTCCCAGGAGTCAGAGAAACGTGATGTCCATGGCGCCACGGATGTTCAAGAATTCATTGCGCTGCTTCGAAAACCGCGCGCCATCATGATGCTAGTGCCCGCCGGCCCGCCGGTGGATTCCGTGATCAAGGATTTGTTGCCGTATTTGGAGA
>JALZAX010000240.1 GCA_030948055.1 Verrucomicrobiota bacterium
AATGTTTCAAGAATGCTCAGGCCGAAACTTTCCGTTTCCGACGTGTAGAGACCAGCATCAGCCGCGCTTAGGTAATCCTCTACATCCATCACGTTTTCACGCACGAGCACGCGCTCGCGCAACGCGAACTGATCCAAGAGTTGCTCGTAGGGTGCGAAAGAGTTACCCGCCAGAATTAGCAGCCGCATCGCCTGCCGTTTTTGCGCGGCCGCGAAAACGCGCAGAAGCAAATCGATTCGCTTTAACGGTCGCACGTTCGACGTGTGGACAATGAGAAATTCCTCATCACCCACCCCAAGCTCCCGCCGCAATTCGGTACGACTCCGCTTTGGCTGGGAAGGAATGAAAAAATTCGGAATCACTTCCACTTCCTTTTTTAGTCCGAAAGTCGCGAGGGTTTCTTCGCGCAAATTTTCCGACACCGTCGTGATCGCGTCCGATTCTTTCAGCGCATGCTCGATCGCTTCTCGATAACTTGGGTCCTGACCCAACAAGGTCGTGTCCGTGCCGTGCAGGGTCGTGACGATCCGCGGCGAATTTCCTCCGAGCATCTGGCGCGCGAGATAAGCCGCGGTCGCGTGCGGCACGGCGTAGTGCACATGAAAAATATCGAGCTCCGTCTCGCGCGCGACCTTCGCCATCTTCACCGCGAGCGGCAAAGTGTAATCCGGGTAACGGAAAAGACTGTATTCGTTCACTACTACCTCGTGAAAAAAGACGCGCGGTTGCAAAAGATCCAACCGCACCGGCTTCGATGAACTAAAAAAATGAACTTCGTGCCCGTGCCGCGCGAGTTCGTGTCCGAGCGCGGTCGCGAGAATTCCGCTCCCGCCGATGAGCGGATAACAAGTGATTCCGATCTTCATCTTATGTGTAGCCACGGCCCTGTGGGCCGTCCCAGTGTGCAAGCCAACCATCCAACGCGCGTAGTGGGAAACACAACGGGATGGCCCACAGGGCCGTGGCTACAGACCGGAGATGACATCACGGCTCAAAACAATCGAACGTTTCTCGGAATCTCGTCGAGCGACTTCACCACCAGATCGTCGGTCATGAATAATGCCTGCGCGTATTCCACTCCAATTTCGCGACCAAGCAACTGCGCCCGGGCCGTCTGCAAATCGACGTATTTTCGGGTGCGCATTTGCGTGGGATGGCATTCCATCAGCGTTCTCCACTTTTCGAAGTACGCGCTGATATCGACGCGAATTTTCGCGCCGCGCGGTTCCGCCGCCGGCGTCACCGCATATTGGAAATGCTGCGCAACCGTGTGCGGCGGCAATTCGCGTAGTTCCGCGATTCCAGCGTAGCGCGCGAAACGCATCGCCTCGCATGCGAGCGACCCAACCACATAATGATCGGGATGCTGATCCACTGAAGTTACCGAACTGAGGAGCGTATCGGGCCTAACGAGTCGAATCTGCCGCGCGATCGCAAAACCGTTTTGTCGTGTACCCTCAATATGCGCGTCGCCACCGAGATCGAGAAATTCAATCTTCGCGCCTAACAAATCCGCCGCGGCCCGCGCCTCCGCTTCGCGTTCTGCCGGCGTGCCATTGGTGCCCGATTCACCGCGCGAACAGACACAGAAAAACATTTCACTGCCGCGCTCCGCTTCCGCGAGCAGAATGCCGCCGCAAGCAAACTCGAGGTCGTCCGGATGAGCGCCGAGCGCGAGGATTCGCATTCCACTAAACTAGCGAATGTGACCGCGCGAGCGAACGCTCTGCTGGGGAGCGCGGGCGCCTCGCCGAAAAGCTGTGCGATATGGGGACTCCTTCGTATGCCAACGTTCCTCAGGTGTCCCGCGAGGCGCGTGACACAGCGGGCGAGGCGCCCGCGCTCCCCGGAATCGCTTCACGCGTTTAGGGCGTCGGGACATAAGCGCGATCAGATTCCGAAATTTCATCGCGCGTAACGAATTGCACGTCGGGTGCGGCGGCCTTGTCCAAATATTTCATCTCGCCCGCGCCCGCGACGTAGTGCGTGCACTGAATGACCGATTGCATCCAGCGCAACCGAGTGTCGCGCGTTGGACTGATCTGCGCCTTGCCGTAGCTCTCGTTAGGCAAACGGATGTAAGAATCGCCGCCTTTATGCAGCAGCAGACAATTTTCGGCGCGCCGTGCGCGAACCAGTTCCCCTTCGTATTTTACATCCACGAAATAATCGTCGATGGAGACGGCCGATTCGCGAAAACTTTTGTCGCTCGAACGCATCACGCGAATGTTTTCGAGCAATTCAAGGCGCCGATACATTTCCAAACAAAAATCCGCGACGTTTTCCGCCGCGATCGAATCAAAATGCTCGACCAGTGCCGCGGGCACACACTGCGGTAATTGCGCGGCCAGCTTCCGCTTCGATTCCGGCAACACTCGCTTGGCAAAGAGCGGCGAGAAAAGCTTCTGCAATTGATTGGCGAAAACGAAATTCAAGCGTCGCTCTTCCCCCGTGTGCTGATCGCGCAAAATCGTGATCGTCTCGCGCGGATCGTGATCGCTGTCGTGATAGAAGAAAACGATCTCGCCGCCGATTTCCTTTTGCAGTCGGCGCGCCGTTTCCATCTTCGCGAAGAGAAATCGCCGCGGAAAAATTCCGCAGGGTTGTTGTCCGAAACAAATTCGCGGCGAGTTCATTTCATGGCGCAGACGGTCTTCTGCAAAACCAGGGCGAAGAGACAAACTGCGACACAACCGATCGGGTTCAGCCAAAGATAACCGAGATTAGCTTTCCAAAATAGAAGTAGGACCACCGCCTGTGCGCCGAGCGCGCCGAGAAATACCGCGGTGCCTCGAACCGAAGGCAGAAAGAAGGCTGCGATAAATAATCCCAGGATCGGCCCGTAAAAAATGGAGCCCAGAATATTGACCGCTTCGATCAGGTTCTCGACCAGATTGGCGAAGAGCGCGAAACCAATCGCGACCAAACCCCAGGCCGCGGTCAGAATTTCGGCCACGAAAAGATAATGGCTTTGACTGGCGTTTGGCCTAACGAGTGGCCGATAGAAATCGACCTCGGTGGTGGAACCGAGCGCATTTAGTTCCGCCGCAGTGGAAGAAGCGGCCGCACAAAAGATCACCGCCATGAGCAGGCCGATCACGCCATGCGGCAGATATTTGAGGACGAAGGTAATGAAAACATAATCAGAATCTTTCGTTTCGATTTTTGGATTGATCGTCCGTAAGACCGATTTTGTTTCGTCGCGAATTTGCTGCACCTCCTTCTCCTGCCTAACGAATGCTGGAGTATTCCCCGCCCGGATTTCAGTTTGCTTCCGGGCAAAGGCGGCATCGTAGCGCGTCTGCAATTGGGCCAACTGGCCCGTTTCGTCCTTGCGCAACGCCTCTTGGTAAGCCGGCTGATTGAAAAAAATCGGCGGCTTTTCGAACTGAAAAAAAACGAAAACCATCACTCCTGTAAGAAGGATGAGGAATTGCATCGGCACTTTCACCACCGCGTTGAAAAGCAAACCGAAGCGACTGCCGACGAGCGAGCCGCCGGCGAGATAGCGCTGCACCTGCGATTGGTCGGTGCCGAAATAGGAGAGCGCGAGAAAAAATCCCCCGAGCAGGCCGGACCAGAAAGTGTAGCGTTTACTTGGGTCTAACGAGAAGTCGACGGCATTGAGTTTTCCCATTTTGCCCGCGAGGGAAAAAGCGCCGCCTAACGAGAGGTCGGCCGGCAGACGATGGATGATCATGCCGAAAACAACCGCCATTCCAAACAGGATCACGGCCATCTGCCATTTGCCGGTAATGCTGACCGCCTTCGTTCCGCCAAACGCGGTATAAATGAGAATGAAAAGACCGGTGAGGATGATCGTCAGCTGCAGGTTCCAACCGAGAATGGCGGAAACGATGATGGCCGGCGCGTAAATCGTAATGCCCGCGGAAAGTCCGCGCTGCACCAAAAACAAAAACGCGCCGAGCAAGCGCGTCTTCTGATCGAAACGTTGCCCGAGGTATTCGTAGGCGGTGATGACTTTGAGTCGATGAAAAATCGGAATGAAAACTCCGCAGACGACGAGAAGGGCGAAGGGCAACCCGAAATAATTTTGCACGAACCCCAGTCCGCTTTCGAACCCCTGCCCCGGCGTGGAAAGAAAAGTGATTGCGCTGGCCTGCGCCGCCATGACTGAAAGCGCGATCGTGCCCCAGCGAATTGTTTCGTCGCCGTGCAGGTAATGGCCGAGATCGTAATCGCGCCGGGTGCGCCAATGTCCGTAAAGCGCGATGACGAGGAGCGTGCCCAGCAGCACGACATAGTCGATCCAGCTCACGAAAAATAGCGGCTGAAAGCGTAGAAAACGACGACGTCGACCACGAAGAAAATCACGACGGCCAGATAGGCTTTTCGCCAGGTGCCGAAAAGCGGAACGCGATCCTCAGTCTCGTTAGGCCGCGGCACCTCCTGATTCATTTTTTCGGGTTGTGGCCCAACGAAATCATGTTGGCAAAAAGTCGATAGGCGCCGGGCACACCGGCTGGTAGTTCGCGAAACCAGGAGTAGCCAGTGTAGATGAACCAGCCGTTGCCTACGTGTGCGA
>JALZAX010000241.1 GCA_030948055.1 Verrucomicrobiota bacterium
GAACCGGTCGCCAGACAAAGCCGACCGATGTTGCCGGTATTCGGCGGAATCTCCGGCTCGATCAGAACGACGTTGAACAAGATCAGCCGAGTTTGCCGGCAACGAATTTTTCCAGCTTCACGATGTCCGCGGCGAACTTGCGAATTCCTTCCGCGGTTTTGTCTGTCGCCATCGCGTCTTCGTTGAGCAAATAGCGGAACTTCTTCTCGTCGAGCTCGAGTTTTTCGATCTGCGCGCTCTTCGCTTTTTCCGGCGCTAGCTTCCGCTCGACCGGTTCGGTCGATTTCGAAAGTTCCTCCATCAACTCCGGACTGATGGTGAGCGCATCGCATCCAGCCAATTCCAAAATCTGGCCGCTGTTCCGGAAGCTCGCCCCCATCACTTCCGTCTCGTAACCGAACTTCTTGTAGTAGGTGTAAACCTGCTGCACCGACTGCACGCCCGGATCTTCCGCGCCCTGGTAGTCGCGCTTCATCTCCTTCTTGAACCAATCGTAAATCCGTCCCACGAACGGCGAGATCAGTTGCACTTTGGCTTCCGCGCAACGCACCGCCTGGGGCAAGGAAAAGAGCAGCGTCAGGTTGCATCTGATCCCTTCCTTCTGCAGCTGCTCGGCGGCGTTAATCCCTTCCCAAGTCGAGGCGATCTTGATCAGCACACGCTCGCGCGGAACTTTTAGCTCTTCGTACAACTTGATCAGTTGCCGCGCTTTCGCGATCGAGCCCTCAGTGTCGAATGAGTAACGTGCATCCGTCTCAGTCGAAACGCGGCCCGGCACAATCTTCAACATCTCACTGCCGAATTTCACCAGTAGATGTTCAATAGTGTCTTCGATCTGCGCTGCGCCGCTCAGTCCGGAATTTTTTCGGTCGACCAGCACTTCGTCGAGCAGATGAAAATATTTCTCCTTCTGCGTCGCGGCGTAAATCAAACTGGGATTCGTCGTCGCATCCTGCGGTTTGAAATCGCGAATGCTTTCAAAGTCGCCCGTATCGGCTACGACCTTGGTCAACTTCTTCAGCTGCTCGAGCTGGTTGAGTTGCGTTGCGCTTTTCTTTTCGTCGATCACAGCCGTGCTCATGCCGCAATCTAGACCCTGCAGATTAGGTGCGCAAAATGGCGTCGAGCTGCTGCAGCTCTTCCGGGTCGAAGGTCAGCTTCTCCAACGCGTGAATGTTTTCTTCCAATTGATCGGGATCAGAAATTCCCATGAGCG
Organism: Verrucomicrobiota bacterium; assembly: GCA_030948055.1. GTDB lineage: Bacteria > Verrucomicrobiota > Verrucomicrobiia > Chthoniobacterales > UBA10450 > JACCTI01. The sequence goes on from JALZAX010000241.1 coordinate 1,217, forward strand.
CCGTCGTCACTTCCGGCTGACGCAACGTCCAGGCGATCGCCATCTGCGGCAATGTCTGACCACGCCGCTGCGCCATGGCGTCGAGCTGCTGAACTTTCTGGAGCAACGCCGGCGTGATTTTTTCTTTGCGCGCCGGTTCCCACGCACGCGCCGCCCGCGAACTCTCCGGAATTCCGCTTTGGTACTTCGTACTGAGCAAACCCTGACCAAGAACCGAAAACGCCACCACGCCTGCGCCTGTCTCGCGCGCTGCGCCTAACAAGTCTTGTTCAATATCACGCCGCAGCATGCTGTAGCTATTTTGCGCGAGGATAACGGGTGAAAGATTCAGTTCGCGTGTGAGCCGACAAGCTTCGCGAAATTGCGCGCCGGAATAATTACTCAGCCCAACGTAAAGCGCCTTCCCTTGCCTAACGACTTGATCGAGCGCGCGCAGTGTTTCTTCCAACGGCGTTTTCGGATCGGGCCGATGCGAATAAAAAATATCGACGTAATCGAGACCGAGTCGCTGCAATGATTCATCGAGACTGTTGAGCAAATATTTGCGTGAACTTCCGTCGCCGTACGGACCGGGCCACATCAGGAAACCGGCCTTGGTCGAAACCACGATCTCGTTTCGCGGCATTTCCTTGAGAATGCGGCCGACGATGATTTCCGCACGCCCCGGCGGATTGCCGTAGTTGTTCGCCAGATCGAAATGCGTGATGCCGAGATTGAAGGCGCGAAAAATACAAGCGCGTGCCAGCTCCGGTCCGCCGTGACTGCCGAAAGTTTCCCACGCGCCTAAGGAGATCGCGGGCAATTTCAGGCCCCATCCGCCGCAATGCCGATATGGCATTTTGTCGTAACGCGTCGGCTCCGCTTCGAACTGGTGCCAGCTCAAACGATCGCGCTGCACCGCACGACCGCTCGGCGGAACCGCCACCGGCTGGCGTTGCACCGGCTTTATCCCGGTCGGTGTGCGTTTCTTAAATTCGGGCGGTCCGCCAGGTGCGCTCATCACTCGTTAGGCAAAAGAATCAAGCAGACAGGATTAACAGGATTATTCAGGATTCAGAGGGAGACGGCGCAAGACGTATTCTTCAATCCTGCACAATCCTGTTAATCCTGTCTAAGAATTACGCGGCGGCAGTGACAGATTTCTTCGAACGCAAGGCATGCCGGACAAAATTCTGCCCGATCTCCCACATCGGCCCGGGAAATTTCCGGCATTCGGTCAAAACGGAGTCGAGCGCGTTCACGAACAGATCAACTTCCTTTTCGCCGATGATCAGCGGCGGTAAAATTTTCAAGACATCCATCGCATGGCCGGCGACCTGAGTGAGGATGCGATGGCGGCTGAGCAATTGCGTCACAACCATTTGCGCGAAGAGAACCTTGTCGACCTTGTGCAAGAGCTTCCAACCCATCTTGAGCTTCATCTCGTTAGGCTCCTGAAATTCGATCGCGATAATCAAACCCTTCCCGCGAACTTCCTTGATGAAGGAATGTTTGGTTTTGAGAGCGTCGATGCGTTGCATGAGCAGCTCACCCATACGCGCCGAATTCTCGACCAGCTTTTCTTTCTCCAGAACTTCGAGCGACGCCAGGCCACACGCCATCGCCAGATTGTTGCGGCCGAAAGTGGTGGAATGGACCACGCAACGATCCATCCGCGAAAAAGTTTTCTGGTAAATTTCGCGCCGCGCCACAATCGCGCCGCACGGCACGTAGCCGCCGCTCAGACTTTTCGCGAGCGTGATAATGTCGGGCTCGAGGTACCAGTGTTGGAAGCCGAACATTTTTCCGGTGCGTCCGAGTCCGGTCTGGATTTCATCCGCGATGAAGAGCGTTCCGTGCTTCCGGCAAAGTTCCTGCGCTCTATTATAGAAGTCGGTTTTTGGCGACTTGCAGCCTTTGCCCTGCACCGGCTCGATGACGAACGCCGCAACATCGCGCTTCGCTAATTCGTGTTCCAGCGACGCCAGATCATCGAGCGCAATGCGTGTGTCCCATTGATCCATGAGCGGGCCGAAACCTTCGGTGAAACTGTCGCAGCCCATGAGCGACAACGAGCCGAGACTCAATCCATGAAACGCGCCTTCCAGCGAAATAACGCGTTTCCGTCCGGTGGCCGCGCGCGCAAATTTCAACGCACCTTCGATCGCTTCGGTCCCGCTGTTACAAAAGAAAACCGCGTCGAGATGCGACGGCGTTAATTTCGTCAGCGCCTCCGCGAGCAAACCGCTGAGCAGCGAGCAATCCATCTGCACCATGTTTGGCAGATCGAGATCGAGCACGTCGCGAATGGCCTGCTTCACCGCAGGATGATTCCGCCCGATATTAAAAACGCTGTAGCCGCTCAGAAAATCGAGATACTGCGCGTTATCCATGTCGTAGAGATAAGCGCCTTCCGCCCGCGCGTAGACCTTGTCGAAACCGATCACGCGCTGCGCCGCTACCAGCGTGCGATTGAGATGCCGCTCGTGCAGCTCGTAGTTTTCGCCAAGCCTCGCGGCGATGATTTCCTTTAGGTCACAACTCACGCGCAATGTTCCGTGATTTGGTCCGGAAACGCAACCGTCTCGCGGCTAAGGCTTCCAATCGCGATAAACCACTGCAGCTCCCAACTTCAGACTCGTCTTGCTCAAGGCGTGGCGCTCCAACTGTTCGGCCAGCCATTGAAACCATTCCCAGCTTTTTTGTGTGCCAGTGCGCTCGCGCTCATCTTTCACAAAAGGCGCGAACCTGCGCCAGGCCACGCGCGCCATTCCGCCAAACAAATCATCCGCCACCGCCAAAGGCACGATGCGCGCAAAAACCGAATAGCCGAGGCCTTCCATGATCGTCGCGATCTTCAGGCAGGCTTCGAGCACGCGCGGGTCGTTCTCGATTTCTTTCGCGGTCGTGCCGTCGCGAATGGAAGCGACGATCATCGACGAGCTCATCCATTCCGGCGTCATCAACGCCTGCACCGCGGCGAAGGCGGCGCGCTCTTCGCGTTCTCGACGCGCGCGCCGCATTTCGATCACGCCGAACATCACACCAGTGATGACGGTTAAGGCCGTGGCAACATTTGCCAGCGTCGATAAATCCATCGGCTCAAGGTAACGATTTCGCCGCGCGGTGAAGGAAATTTCTTTGGCGATTGCGCGAGACCGCCGCACTCATAAGGTGCGCTTTCGCATGGCTGACCCCGCTATTACTCCCGAACTCGTGGCCAAACATGGTCTAACGAGTGAAGAATTTGAGCGGATCAAAAAGATCCTCGGACGCGCACCGAATTTCGCCGAGCTCGGCATCTTTTCCGTCATGTGGAGCGAGCATTGCTCCTACAAGAATT
>JALZAX010000242.1 GCA_030948055.1 Verrucomicrobiota bacterium
AAAAGCAAAGGCTACGAACCGTCCGACGACGAGATTCGCCTGCGCGCCTATTTCATTGCGGAACGTCGCGCTCAGATGTCGTTGAAAGGCGATCCGGCGAACGATTGGCTGGAAGCTCGCCAGCAGTTGCGCGAGGAAGCAGATCAGCGCAAAGCCGAAGCCACGGCAGCCCCGGAGTAGGACTTGTTAGGCGCGGCTGGCTCGATTCCCGGCACGCACTCTTTCACACGCTGCAACAGACGATTAATCGCAAATGGTTTTGTGAGCAGGCCGTGCACGCCGGTTTCGCGTAAAAGTTCCTGCGCCCGTTTCTCCTCCGCGCAGCCCGAAACCAAGAGCAGCGGTGGACGACGCCGAATCGGTTTGGAATTTTCGTAAACCTTGCCGATCAGCGAAAACAGCATCGCGCCATCGATCATCGGCATCGCGAAATCGAAAATAAACAAGTCGTAGGTCTTCTTCAGCGCGAGCTCGAATCCATATTCCGGCTGCGGCGAGGTATCGACTTCGCAGCGCAGGAGCGAAGTGAGCGCTTCGCGCGTTACCCGCATCAAACCGACATCATCGTCCACAATCAGCACGCGTTTCGGTTCGGGCTTCGGCATAATCGGCTTGCTCTAAAGCAGCAGGCGTTCCAGTTTTTCCCGTGTCCGCGACATTAAATGATTTAGCCTGCGCGCTGCGCGAGCGAATCGAAATTATCGGCGACGAAAAGAGTCGTCGCGATCAAGACCGGCACATGCAGCGACTCCAAACGATTTCCGAACGCCTCGAAGAAATGGAACGGCAACTACCGCCCGAGATCGATCCTCAGTTGCGGCACTACCTGCAACGCCGCAGTTACAGCAAAGCGCTGGAACTTCTTAGCGCGAATACAACTCAACGATCAACTGTTCGTTGACCATCGGCTGCATCTCGTCGCGCGCGGGGATGCGCGTAACTTTACCGCTGAGCGCGTCACGATCCGCCACTAGCCATTCCGGCACCGGCGCGATCTGAGTCAGCTCGAGATTACGCAGTGCGAGCTGACGCGATTTCGGCTTGTCCTTGATCTTCACTTCGTCGCCAGCTTTCACATTGTAAGACGCGATGTTGACGTTGCGGCCGTTGACCTGCACGTGTCCGTGCGAAACCAACTGCCGCGCGGCGCTGCGGGTATTCGCGAGGCCGAGGCGGAAGACGACGTTATCGAGGCGCGTTTCGAGAAGCTGAAGGAGCGTCTCACCGGTGACACCGCGTTTCTGCAAGGCCGTCTGGAAAATGCGGCGGAATTGTTTTTCGAGCAGGCCGTATTGGTAACGAAGCTTCTGCTTCTCGCCCAACGCCACAGCGTAATCGGATTGCTTTCGGCGCGAACCTTTCGGTCCGTGCATTCCTGGCGGATAATTTTTCCGCTCGAGAGATTTCGAAGGTCCAAAGAGCGGCACGCCATAACGCCGCGCTACTTTTGTTTTCGGTCCGGTATATCTGCCCATGAAGGAATTTAGATTTAGGAATTAAGATTCAGGATTTAAACGCGGCGCTGTTTCGGCGGACGGCAACCGTTGTGCGGAACCGGTGTTACGTCGCGGATGACCGTGAGATCGAGACCGATTGCCTGTAAAGCACGCACGGCAGACTCACGACCAGCGCCAGGGCCCCTAACGAGTACTTCGACTTCTTTCAAACCGTGACCCATCGCTTGGCGCGATGCATCCTGCGCCACCATTTGCGCCGCATACGCGGTGCTTTTGCGCGAACCTTTGAAGCCAACTTTTCCTGCGCTCGACCAACCGATGACGTTGCCGGTCATGTCGGTAATCGTGACGATCGTGTTGTTAAAAGTGGAAAGAACGTGCGCGATGCCGGAGTGAATATTCTTACTCCCCTTGGCCTTGATAATTTTAACCGGGTCGATCTGGTTCGGATCGAGGGAGAGATTTTCCTTCGGCGGTTCTGGAGCGGGCGCTTCTTCTTTTTTAGCCTTCGGAGCTTTCTTCGCCTTCGGGGCAGCTGGAGCGGCTTCGGCGCTGGCGACTACGGGCTCACTCGCAGCAGGAGCTGCTGCTACTTCCGGCGCCGCAGTTTCTGGCTTCGGAGTTTCAGAAGGAGCTTCTGTCGCAGCGGTTGCTTCAGGCTTGGGCGCTTTCGTTTTCTTCGCTGATTTCTTCGCGTCTGAGTCTGCCATTTCTAAATCCTAATTACTCGTTAGACCTTGCCGGCCTTCGCGTCCTTGTTTCGAATCACGCCGACCGTCTTGCGCGGACCTTTGCGTGTGCGCGCGTTGGTCGAGGTGCGTTGACCGCGCACCGGCAAACCGCGACGATGCCGAATGCCGCGATAGCAATTGATCGCCTGCAAACGTTTTAGATTACCCTGCAACTCGCGTCGTAGATCGCCTTCGATCGCGATCTTGTTACCCGTGATCGCGTGGATGATGTCGTTCAACTGCTGCGGCGTCAGCTTATTCGCACGCAAATTCGGATCGATGTTCGTTTGATCCAGGATGCGTTTCGCCGTCGTCGGGCCGATGCCGTAAATGTAAGTGAGCGACGCTTCGATGCGTTTCTCTGAGGGAATTTCTACTCCAAGTAGTCGAGGCATAAATTTCCTAGCCCTGGCGTTGTTTATGGCGCGGGTTCGTACAGATCACGCGGACAACGTTTTTCCGTTTCACGATCTTGCACGCTACACAAAGTCTTTTTACTGAAGGTCGCACTTTCATAAATCACGAGACGAAAACGCGGAGCTTAGCTCCGCAGTGTTGCTAACGGCGAAACGTCGTTCGCCTTCGACAAATCGCAGGGTGAAACTGTTAGCAGAACTTTCCTGCCCCGCAACCGCGGAATCACCATGGGAAAATCACTCATTTCAACTGCGCTGCGCCGCGCGCGGTCAGGATTTCCGGCTCACTCTTTGTGATCAAGACCGTGTGCTCAAAATGCGCTGATGGCATTCCGTCGGCCGTGCAAACAGTCCAGCCGTCGTCGAGTAAACGCACCGACGCCGTGCCGGCGTTAATCATCGGCTCAATCGCAAGCGTCATACCAGATTTTAAGCGCGGGCCGCTGCCGCGCTTACCGTAGTTCGGCACTTGCGGTTCTTCGTGCAATTTACGGCCCACACCGTGGCCGACGAATTCGCGCACGACGGAGAATGCGCTCTTCATTGCCTCGTCTTCGATTTCCGCGCAGAGGTCGCCCAGTCGCACACCTTCTCGCGCGAAGGGAATTGCGCGGCGCAGCGCGCTTTCCGTCACGCGCAAGAGTCTTTCCGTGCGTTCGTCGATCATGCCGACGGAAACGGTGTAGGCGGTGTCGCCGACCCAACCATCCTCGATCACGCCGATGTCGAGCTTCACGATGTCGCCGTACTGAATGCGACGCTGACTGCCGATGCCGTGCACAATTTCGTCGTTGAGCGAGATGCAGATGTTCCCAGGAAAAACGCGGTGCCCAAGTCGGTAACCGAGAAACGCGCTCTGCACACCGGCGTCACTCATAAAATCAGCCGCGGCTTGATCGACCTCCTTGGTCGTAATTCCCGGTCTAACGAGTTCTGAAACGCGCTCGAGGACATGGCTCGCTGTTCGGCAAGCTTGCCGCATGCGCTCGATTTCCTTCCCGCTCTTGATCGGGATCATGCCTTGGCTTCGATCAAACTTGATATGTCGGCGAAGACTTCCTCACGGTCGCGATTCCCATCGATGCGATGCAACGCGGTCGTTTTCTCGTAAAAATCTGCGAGCGGCTGTGTCTTGGCGTTGAATTCCGAAAGCCGTGTTTGCAGCACTGATGGGTCATCGTCCGTCCGTCGAATGAGCGGCCCGTCGCAGTAAGGACACACTGCGCGCTCTGAAAAACTGGCCGCGCCTTCGCTGGTGGTGAAGCCGCACGACTGGCATTGCAGCCGATGCGAAATGCGATCGCCGATTGTGTCCGCGGAAACCTCCAGCCAAATGGCGAGATCAAGCGGCGTGTGATGGCGCTCCAAGATTTTTGCGAGAGCTTCCGCTTGCGGAATCGTGCGCGGAAAACCGTCGAAGACAAAACCGTGCGCTCCGTGCAAACGCACATAATCTTCGATCAATTCGATAATGATTTTGTCGGGGACCAGCTCGCCGTGTTTCGTCGTATCGGCGACTTCAAGGCCGAGCAACGTGCCGAGTTCCATTTCGCGCCGCAAGATCGCACCCGACGATGTAACCGGAATTCCGAAATGGCGCGTGATCATTTCCGCCTGAGTTCCTTTCCCGGAACCCGGCGCGCCTAACAAGACGAGTCGCCTCTTCACTTAACGACTGTAGATAAACGCGGCCACGCCGACAATCACCAGAACCGCGATACCGACATAAAGCCACATCAGCGTCCCCTCGCCCGCCGCGCCGCCGCGGGCATACGAAGCGCGATCGAAACGCGCACCGCGAATGCGACCCTTGCGCAGGAAGCCGTCGTAATGCCGCTGGATCAAATGCGTTTCCACCTGGCGCATGGTGTCGAGAATTACGCCGACGATGATGAGCAGACTGGTGCCACCGAAAAATTGCGCCGTGATTT
>JALZAX010000243.1 GCA_030948055.1 Verrucomicrobiota bacterium
TTTTCGGTCCGCGTGAGGGATTACCGCCGGCTCTTTGCGGTCACCAAAATTATTTTTACTGGGGATCGCACGATTACAACGGCGAGCTCTTGTTAGTCCTCGACACTCCAGGCGGAAAAGAACCCGAACAATTCCGCTCCGTCCAAGATCTGGGCTTGGTTGAAAGCAGTCCCTGGGCGATGCCGTGGGAACAGCGTCAGCACATCTTCCTCTGTCGCGATCTCAAAGGAAATTTGCGGGAGCTTTGGCCGAAGTTAAAGAACTGGCTCTGAGTGCGGCCGATCACTACTCTCGAGTAGTATGAAAACCTTCTCTCGAAACGTCTTCATCGCGCTCGCCATTTGTTTCGCGCCACAAGTCCGTGGCGAAAGCGAGCCGCTCCGAAACGATCTCGGTAGCTACACCCGCAAGATCACCACCAAGAATCCGAAAGCACAACGCTACTTCAATCAAGGACTCGCATTTCTGCACGGATTCAATCACGCCTCTGCCATTCGTTCTTTCCAGGAAGCGGCGAACGCAGATCCAGCGTGCGCGATGGCGCATTGGGGCGTCGCGCTCGCGGCCGGCCCTCACATCAATTATCCGTTTGTGCCGCCGCCCATGGCAGAGCTGGCGTGGAAGGAGCTAACGCTCGCGCAGCAACACGCCGACAACGCTTCCCCGGTCGAGCGCGATTTGATCGAAGCGCTGAGCAAACGTTACGCGAATCCGCAGCCCGAAGATCGCGCGGCACTCGATCACGCCTACGCCGATGCGATGCGTGAGGTCTGGAAAAAATATCCGAAGGACCAGGATGTCGGCGCTTTCTTCGCGGAATCGATGATGGACCTGAGTCCGTGGAACCAATGGACGCATGAAGGTCAGCCGAATCCCGGGACGGAAGAAATTGTCGCGACTCTCGAGGCGGTGATGAAAATGAATCCGAATCATCCGTTCGCGAATCATCTCTACATCCACGCCATCGAAGCTTCGCCGCATCCCGAGAAGGCACTCGTGGCGGCCAATCGTCTGCGCAATCTGCAGCCAGGCCTCGCGCACAACGTGCACATGCCATCGCACATCGATATCCGTACCGGCAATTGGCAGAAGGCGATCGACACCAACGCCAAAGCGATCGCCGACGATCACAAATATTTTCAGTCGTTAGGCAACAGGAATGCGGGCCTGATTCCATTCTACTCCGCGCACGATCATCACATGCTCGCCTACGCCGCGCTCATGACCGGCCAGAGCAAACTGGCGATGGATAAATTGCGCGAACTGATCCGCGAAACGCCGCCGGAATTCGTCAAAGCCGCCGCGGTGAAAGCCGAAGCGTTCCTGGCTTTACCGATGGAAGCGATGGTGCGTTTCGGGCAATGGGATAACGTTCTGGCCGAGTCGGAGAATTATCCGGACTTCGCCCCATTCTCGGGCGCCTTCCATCACGCTGCGCGCGCGATCGCCTATGCCGCGAAAGGCGAGAGCGAGAATGCGCGCAAAGAACAGACAGCCTTCAATGAGCTAGCGCAGAAGGTGCCGAAGGAAACCGAAGTAGGTAACAACACCGCGCCAGACATCATCGCGCTGATTCAGAAGATGCTGGAAAGCGAAATCCAGATCGCGGAAGACAAGAACGACGAGGGCATCGCTGGATTGAAAGAGGCGTTGAAAATGGAAGACGCACTTAAGTATGACGAGCCGCCCGCCTGGATGATTCCGATTCGCCACTCGTTAGGCGCGAATCTGATGCGTGCCGGCCGCTTCGCCGAGGCCGAAGAAATTTATCGCGAGGATTTGCGACGGTTGCCGGAAAACGGTTGGTCGCTTTACGGACTCGCGGAAAGTTTGCGCGCGCAGAAAAAGCCGGAAGCGGTGGTAATGAAAGCACGCTTCACCAAAGCCTGGGCGAGAGCGGACATGAAGATCAACAGCTCCTGCCTCTGCCGACCATTCGTAAGCGCGGCTCGATAGTTGGGCTGCTTTACTCGCGTCTAAGGTTGGCGCGAGCCGACTGAGTTGCGGAATTAGTTTTCCCTGCGATGGTGTCGCACGCCCGGAGGCATCCGTCTCCATCGTCGGCTCCGAATTAATTACCGAAGGACATTCCTTTCGGTTCTCCATTCGCCTCTGGCAGAACTGGGTTAGACCCCTCGCACATGAGATATATACTAGGACTATTGGTGTTACTCGCGGCAGCGCCGTTCGCTTCGTCGAAAGAGCAATCTCTGCTGGCGCGCGTGACCGTTTATTGGGCAAGCGGTGGCTCAGGTTCGGACAGTTGGACGCGCAACCATGTCGCCGCTTCCGGTGCGCATCTGCGCGCAGGACATTGCGCGGTTGATCCGCGACGAATTCCGTACGGCAGCCGTGTGATACTTCCCGATGGCGAACTAGTTGCCGTAGACACTGGCAGTGCCGTACGCAGCCGACGCGCCGCGCGTCTTTGCGGACGATCGGCCTCCGAAAAAAGTGCGATCGTCGTCGATCGCTTCTTCGAAACGAAAGGTCAGGCGCTGTCGTGGGCCAATCGAAATCCGCAATTTATGTCCGTGCGCGTGGAATCGCCTAACGAGTCGTTAACCGAGGCCACTGTTTCGACAACATCGACAAGTAAAATGGTGGCGAGCAATTCCAAGACCTCGACTATTCGGACCGCTGGGACAACATCTAACATGACGAAGCGGATCGTTTCCAACCCCGCACCGCAACCGGCGCCTTTGCGTAAAACTGCAGTCGTCAACGTTCCCGCGCCGAAGCCAGTCGCTGCGAATTCTCCGCGACCCGGCACAAATGACATCCAGTCCGCCTTGCTTGACCCCCACCAAAAATTATTGGCGCAATACAACGCCAACGGACCGCGCTCTCATTACGGGCGTTCGGTTGCCTACAGCAAGTAGGCATCGCTACTCTTGCGGGAGACGCTTCTCCGTGCAGAGTGGATCAACTTAACAATCAATCATCATCATTTTATGGCAGAACGAAAAGGCTCAGCGGTTTGGGAAGGCAATCTGAAAGAAGGCAAAGGCACGATGAAGCTCGGCAGCGGTGCTTATGAAGGACCTTATTCTTTCAGCTCACGTTTCGAAAACGGCACTGGCACTAATCCCGAAGAACTAATCGGCGCGGCGCTAGCCGGTTGTTTCTCGATGGCACTCTCGTCGAATTTAACGAAAGCCGGGCACACACCGAAACGCATCGGCACTACTGCGGTTGTAAAGTTGGAAATGATCGACGGCGCACCGAAGATCACCACCATCGAACTAAATACAGAGGCTGAAGTTTCAGGTCTCGACGATAAGACCTTCCAGGAACAAGCCGAAATTACAAAGAAGGGTTGCCCGGTTTCCAAAGCTCTGACTGGGACTGAAATCAAATTGAACGCGAAGCTGTTATAGTCTTTCGCCAGCTCGCAAGGATTTTTCAACAAAGCAGGGCGACTGCAAAGTTCGTCTGCCTTGTCACCTTGATCGTCAACGCATTCGGATGCGCCGGACCTAACAAGTCTCTCTTTCCGCCGCGAGACGGCGAGCCAGCGCGCACCGTATACGTCATTAATCACAGTTTGCTGCACACCGGTATTGCCGTCGAACGTTCGGATATTCCGGCAAAGGTTTGGCCCGCCAGCTACGATTACAAGGACTTTAGGTATCTCGAAGTTGGCTGGGGCGAAGATGACGGATACCGCAAACCACTTACACCGCGCACTGCTTTCCATGCCCTCCGCGGTTCTACCAAGACCGTCGTGCTTTGCGACGGTTTCAACGGTTTCGATAATCCGAAGCTTACAGTTGTAGCTATCGATCTTTCCGAGCGTGGATTCGGTCGTCTTTGCCAGCATATCTCACAGACCTACGCGCTCGATCAAGCTCGCCAGCCTATCCGCCTGGAGAAAGATTGGTATCGCGCCCGCGGCCGTTACTCTGCCTTTCACAACTGTAACAACTGGGTCGCCAAAGGTCTGCGCTCCGCGGGTTGCCCTATCAATCCCACTATCTGTATTACTCCACGTCCGCTGCTGCTTCAGGTCCGACAATTCGGGCGCGATATCCCGAAGGCGAGAAAAATTCGTCCTTAGCTACTTCGCTAACTCGAAGAGATACTCCACGAACGACATGACCGCGCCGTCGTATCCTTGGATCTTCGGATTCGCAGATTCGATCACGTAATATTCATCCGGCGCATGCGCACCGCTGCCATGGCCTAGACCGAAATGTCCTGAGGCAAGACTTAGCGGCGGGTTCGTAAAGACAAAACCCGGATACGAACCTGCGTTGCGCGGCCACATCACCGGCTCGATGCCGGCGCGCTTCAACACCGCGACCTGCGCTTGAATCAACGGCGTGCTCGCTGCCGTCTGCGTCGGATCATAACCGCCGCTCATATTTACTTCGATGTCGCCGAAGCCGCGCTTCGCCAGATGCGCTTTGATCGCCGGCACCACGTCATTGGCATGCATTCCCGGAACTAAACGAAAGTCCATTTTAGCTACCGCCTTATGAGGCAGGACTGTCTTACCACCTGGTCCAGTGTAACCACCTACCAGACC
>JALZAX010000244.1 GCA_030948055.1 Verrucomicrobiota bacterium
TCCGACCACTCACCAGCGGATGTCGGCGAAGGAATATCGGCAATTGCCGGAAGGGCCGCCCTATTTCCAACTGATCAAAGGAGAATTGTTCATGTCGCCTTCACCGCGTTTCTGGCACCAACAAATCGTAGGAAACATTTTCTCCCTGATTCGCGAACATCTGCGGAAGCATCGCGACATCGGGCAGGTAGTTATTTCACCTTCGGATGTTGAATTAACCTCGGATGATATTTATCAGCCGGACATCTACTTCGTTGCGCAGGCGCGTGTGGAAGAAGTCCTAACCGAGGAAGGGGCAGGGAGTGCGCCAGACCTGGTGGTGGAAGTGCTTTCTCCGAGCACAGCGCGACTAGATCGGGGACCGAAAAGTGAAGTCTACGGCGCGGCGGGCGTGAAAGAGATGTGGATGGTCAGTGCGCGCGATCGCAAGGTAGAAATTTACTTGTTAGACCAGGGGCAACTGAAGTTGTCGCGCACGCTCGGGGCGGGTGAGTCGCTGGAAACTCCGCTCATTCCCGGATTGAAACTGGACGTGAGCGAAGTTTTCGAACCGTAGCTCGCGTCGTTTTTATGCGCGCACGTTTTTGGCCGCTGACGGTTTTTCTTTCTCTGGCGACGTTACAGGCGCGTGAACCGCAGACTTCACCGCCGCCGCAACAAACGATTCGCGCCCGCGCGCTAGGCATTCCGTTCGATGGAACAACCGGACCGCTCGACGCCATCACCGATATCGCCGGCGTGGAAGTTGGTTACACGACGTTGATCAGCGGCGAAGGAAAACTCGAAGTCGGCCAAGGTCCGGTGCGCACCGGTGTGACTGCGATTATTCCACGCGGTCGCGGTTCCCTGAACGATCCGGTTTACGCCGGTGTTTTTAGTTTGAACGGAAATGGCGAGATGACTGGGACGGCGTGGCTGGAAGAAAGCGGCTTTCTGGAAGGGCCGATTGTGATCACGAACACGCATAGTGTCGGTGTGGCGCGAGACGCCACGATTGCCTGGCGCATCGCGCACGGTGCGGCCGACAACACGGGTTATTGGTGGAGCCTGCCGGTGGTCGCAGAAACGTGGGACGGCTGGCTGAACGACGTGAACGGATTTCACGTCAAGGCCGAGGATGTGGCGCACGCGCTTGATTCGGCGCACGGCGGCGCGATCGAAGAAGGCAGCGTCGGCGGCGGAACGGGAATGATTTGTTACGAGTTCAAAGGCGGGAACGGAACGGCTTCGCGGAAAGTTGAAATCAAGGGCGAAAAGGAAACGGCGGCGAAAAGTTTCACCGTCGGCGCGTTTGTTCAGGCGAATTGCGGACGACGCCCGCAGCTGACAATTGCAGGTGTGCCGGTCGGCAAAGAAATTCCCGGTGCAGTCTACAAGGAAGAAACGGGCTCGATCATCATTGTGGTTGCGACTGACGCGCCGTTATTGCCGAATCAACTCAAGCGTCTCGCCCGTCGCGCTTCATTAGGCCTGGCCCGCACCGGCAGTGTTTCGGGAAATGGTTCGGGCGATTTGTTTCTCGCTTTCTCCACCGCCAATCCGACCGCGGCCGACCCGGCGAAAACAACACATGAGGTAGAGACGATTCCGAACGATCTGATGGATCCGCTTTTCACCGGAACCGTGCAGGCAGTTGAAGAAGCGATCCTTAATGCCCTGGTAGCGAATCGCGACATGACGGGCCGCGATAATCACCAGGTGCCGGCGTTGCCGCATGAGCGCGTGCGCGAGCTGCTCACGAAGTACAATCGATTGGCGAAGTAAGACCGTTTCGCCTAACGAGTAATCGAGTCGCGATAGCTAATGCGCGCGCGCGACAAGTTTCCGATTTTCGTTCGAGCACCGCCCCAAACGATATAGCCGCGAACTTCGCGCTTTCGTTTGCCGACAAAAATACCAGCGTTCTGCGTCGTCGGTCCCGCGAAGGAATGTTTCACCACGCGACCGATGGCGCGGTAGTAATAGCCGTTGTCGTCGACCAAGTCTAACGAGTAGAGGCCGACCGGAAAGTGAAAGGTGGCGATTGATTGCGCATCCGCCAGCTCGAGATAGCGGGGGATAAATTCACTTTGATTAGTCGAGCGGAGATGTCGAGATCCCGCGCAAGAAGTAAGGGCTAGCGCAATGAAGGTGAACCGGATGAAGCGTGACATCCGGACGAAGAGATTTCGGAAAAACTATTTCGTCAAACGTCGCAGCTAGTCCACGACCACTCGTTAGGCGGGGACTCGCCTTACAACCCGTAAGCCAGCGCGCGCCGAAAACTCGGACGCGCGGACGCGAGTGCGGCGCGCGAAATGCGCACGCTCACGCACGAATCACTAGGGTCTTTGCCGCCGAAATTCCGTTCCCAATGTTCACGCGCCGCATCAACGACCTGACCATATTTTTGGTCCAGGGCTTTGCGCAAGGGAGCGGTCAAATCGGCATCCTGAGAATGACTGAACGGACGGGGTTGGAGATAGCTATTCATTTCCGACCCTCTAATTAGCAATAACCGAGCCGATCTCCGGTGATCGGATTATTCGGAGAAAATTTCCTCGCGACCGGTCATTCAATCCTGAATTTCCAGATCGAATACGATACTTGGAATAATTGCAGATACTGAATTGGCGGATTCACACCAAGGTCGCACGCTTGCTTCTCATGCATGAGGATGAGACAAGGATTTCGACCGTCGACGTTTAACGAATTGCCTAACCGCGACTAACTCGGCGGCGGAACGCTGCCCGCTTTGATCAGAACCATCTTGTCCGGACGCAGATGTTTTTTGATGGCGGCATTCACTTCCTCCAGCGAAAGCGCGGCGATCCGTTTCGGAAATTCGTCGAGCCACGAAACATCGTAACCGCGATGAATAGCGGTGAGTAACGCACTGGCCAATCCATCAGTAGTCGTTAGACCGACTTTGAAGGTGCCGACGACATTGCTTTTCACGCGTTCCAACTCGGCCGCCGTGACACCTTTGTCGCACCACGCTTCCAATTCGCGTTTGGTTGCCGCGACACCTTGGTCGAGTAACTGCGGAGCGAAGTTGGCCTCGATCCTCCATTCACCATCGACCATGGCATCGCCGTCCATGCCCGCGCCGATGCCGTAAGTCAGACCTTCCTTGTCGCGAACGGTCGCCATCAATCGTCCGGTAAAACCCGAGCCGAGGACCGCGGTCCCGACGCGCAAGGCGAGCGCATCCGGTTCGCGATAACGCAACCCAGATGGTTGACCGATGAGAACGGTTACGTTCGGCTTGTCCGCCATCGCAATCGTTTTTTCCTTCTTCTCGTTAGGCAAATTCGCTTTGTCGAAATCGGGGCGCTCTTTGCCGCCGCTCCATCCTTCGAACGCTTTCGCGAGTTCGCCCTTCAATGTGGCGACATCGATATCTCCGACCACGACCATGGTCGCCTGTGCCGGACCGTAAAAATCGGTGTGGAATTTTTTCAGATCATCGAGTTTCGCTGCCTGAACGGCCGCGATGAAATCTTTGGTAGGTGGTTCGTAATTTGGATGACCGATCGGAAAGAGACTCTCAGAAAACGCTTCGTTGGCGCGGAAGTCGGTGCTTTCCTGCGAGCGCTGTAGATCACCGATCAGTTGCTTCTTCAACTTGCCGAACTCTTCTTCCGAAAAAGCGGGCGTGCGCAGCTCTTCCGCCAGGATGGAAAGGACGAGCGGCAAATCTTTGCGCAAACATTTGCCGCGAAACTCGGTCATGACCCCGCCGACAGAGAAGCCGACTCGCGCGCCGATGTTGTCGAGCTTCTGCGCGATTTCGAATTTGTTTTGTTTGGTGGTGCCTTTGTCGAGCATGTCGCCGACCAGGGTCGGGACGGCGATGTTTTCTTTTGGCGCAAAGCTATCGCCGGCCGGGAATGAGCCGCGAAACGTCACGACATCTTTAATGTCGGTGCGATAAGCGATGACATCGATGCCGGCGATTTTTTCGCGCACCACTTTGTCGGCAATCGCGCCTAACGAGTGGTTGGTCGAACAGGCGAGGAAAGATAAGAGAAGAAGGGAAAAGGATTTCATAGGAAGAACGATTAAGGCGCGCCAGCTGCACCGGCCGTCTGTTCGCCCGGTTTCAAAGGAATGAACCAACCCGTCGTCTTTTTATTTTCGACGAAATATTTGTTGGTCACGCTTTGCACATCGGCGGGCGTGACCTTTTTGATCAGATCATCTTTGTTTACGTAAAGCGTCCAATCACCGGCGGCGATGAATTCGTTAAGCACGCTGGCGATGGCGAACGATCCGTCGCGTCCGTAGGCATCGGATGCCAGAATCTGCGCCTTCGCCGATGCGACTTCACCATCGGTCACACCGTCTTTTTTGATCCGCTCGATTTCATCGAGAACGATTTTTTCGATCTGCTCGTGTGTGCTCCCGGGTGCGAGACTGGCGTAGATAATGTCGAGCGATGGATCGTGGAAGAAGCCACTATCCATGCGCACACTAGTCGTTAGGTTCTTATCCGTCAGCGCGCGATAAAAGCGGCTGTTTTTTCCCGCGGTAAG
>JALZAX010000016.1 GCA_030948055.1 Verrucomicrobiota bacterium
CAAGTGTAATTAGTAGCTTCTCGACATTTGGCCTCGATGGCTCAATCAGAATATCAACGTCTTCCGTCGCGCGCACAAAACCGTTCAAAGCGACAGCCAATCCACCTACGACGATAAACCTGACCTTAGCTTGCGCGAGGCTTGCCAACAACTTTTCGTAGGGAGTTTCCATCGGCCGATTTATTTACCTTGAGCTTACGCATTAATTCATTCAGCCGATAAAATTCATCCCAAGTGTCAGTAGGTCGCTTCCTTCCCACGACCTTCTTCAATGTTTCTGGGTTTGCTCCCTTACTCATTCCTACTTCAGCGCGGCGAGCTTCTTCAGGTCGATGCGCTTGAGCCATTCCTGTAGCTCTTTCGCATCCTGGCCGGTGGTTTCGATCTGCAGAAAGTAACGCTTGGCTACAAGGAGCCACAACGTTCCGTGCTTTCCTTCGTTTTCGAAAGTCTCGAAGCCGGCTGTCCCATCAATGGTCACCGGCTTGGAATAACCTTCGGCGTTGGTCTCGGAGTTTTTCCAGCCGCTGGTGGTCATCTCGACGTAGTCAGGGCTGGCGACGGAATCCAGGATGCTAATGGAAGTGGTGGGAGAGTCCTTCGCCTCGCCTTTGGAGTAATCGCGATGCGCGGTGGAAATCTGCGTGTCGCCCATTTCTTCAGTGGAGCCTTCGGCTTCTTCCGCGTTCCAGCCGCTCGGCGCTTCCGGAAAAATCGGGAGCAGCTTCTTGAAATCGATTGGATCTCCGCCGCTCGCAGCCGGCTTAGGCGTTCCTTCTTCGCCGGGCGGGGGTGGTTGCGCCGCGCAGGTGAGAGCGAGCGCGAGACCGCAAGCCAAGGCAATTTTCGCACTCATTACAGCAAACTGGAGTGACTTCCCGCTGGCACTTTGTCAAGACGCGAAAGGCGCTACACTTTCCGAATGTCGCAGTTTGAAATTCGTTCCGCGCTGCCAACGGACGTTCCAGTGATTGCGCAGTTGATCCGCGAGCTCGCCGATTACGAACGCGCCCCGAATGAAGCGATCGCGACCGAAGATGGTTTGCGCGAAGTTCTCTTCGGACATGAACGCGCGGCTCACGTGCTACTCGCGCTGGAAAATAGTGAAGCGGTCGGTTTCGCAGTTTACTCCTTTAACTTCTCCACCTGGCTCGGCCGGCCCGGTTTGTATCTGGAGGATCTGTTCGTTAGACCGAGCATGCGAGGGAAAGGCTACGGTCGTGCACTACTCGTTAGGCTGGCGCAGATCGCGCGGGAAAAAAATTGCGGCCGCATGGAGTGGGCGGTGCTTGATTGGAACGAGCCGGCAATCGGGTTCTATAAAAAACTCGGCGCAACTCCGATGCATGAATGGACGGTGTTTCGTCTCGAGCGCGACGGTTTTGCCAAACTGGCAGATTCCTGAGCGATGGCGAAGATCGAAGACTACGCCTTTCTGAGCGACACGCAGACTTGCGCGCTGGTCAGTCGCGAAGGCTCGATCGATTGGCTTTGTTTTCCGCGCTTC
Source organism: Verrucomicrobiota bacterium (assembly GCA_030948055.1). Taxonomy (GTDB): domain Bacteria; phylum Verrucomicrobiota; class Verrucomicrobiia; order Chthoniobacterales; family UBA10450; genus JACCTI01. The sequence continues at coordinate 1,508 of JALZAX010000016.1, forward strand.
GATTCCGGCGCCTGTTTCGCGGCTCTCCTCGGCGATAAGAAAAACGGTCGCTGGATTTTTTCGCCTAACGAGAAGATCACGGCGACGCGGCGTCGTTATCGCGGCGACAGTTTGATTCTCGAAACGGAACTGGAATGCGCCAGCGGCGTGGTGCGTTTGATCGACTTCATGCCGCCGCGAGGCCGGGCACCTGACATCATTCGCATCGTGGAAGGTGTGAGCGGGCAAGTCGAAATCCGCATGGAATTGACCATTCGCTTCGACTACGGACACGTCGTCCCGTGGGTGCGAAACGTCGATGGCGCTCTGCAAGCGATCGCGGGACCGAATGCGCTGATTTTGCGCACGCCGATTGAGACGCGCGGGGAAAATTTGCACACCGTGGCGGATTTCACCGTTGCCGAAGGGGATCGCGTTCCGTTTGTGCTCACGTGGTTCATGTCGCACGAAACACCGCCGCGCAAAGTGACTCCAGAACACGCGCTGACCGAGACCGAAGCCTATTGGCAGGAGTGGGCGGGCAAGTGTGGGCTGAAAGGTCCGTGGCGCGACGCGATCGTGCGATCCCTGATCACATTGAAAGGTCTGACCTACGGGCCCACGGGAGGAATTGTTGCTGCCGCCACGACTTCTTTGCCAGAAGAAATCGGCGGCGTGCGCAACTGGGACTATCGCTACTGCTGGGTGCGCGATGCCACGTTCACTCTCGTTAGCCTCATGGAAGCCGGTTACCTCGATGAAGCGCGTGCCTGGCGTGCATGGCTTTTGCGCGCAGTGGCCGGCAGCCCGTCGCAGATGCAGATCATGTACGGCGTTTGTGGCGAGCGGCGATTGGAAGAATACGAACTGCCATGGCTGGCCGGTTACGAAAATTCCCAACCGGTGCGCGTGGGCAACCAGGCCTCGGAACAATTTCAGCTCGATGTCTACGGCGAGTTGGTCGGCTCGATGTATCGCGCACATCTGGCCGGGATAAAATCCAGTGAAGCTGATTGGCGTTTGATGGTCTCGTTAGTCGAATTTCTGGAGACGAAATGGGAAGAACCGGATCACGGCATTTGGGAAGTGCGCGGTGACCGTCAGCATTTTACCCACTCGAAAATGATGGCGTGGGTGGCGTTCGACCGCGCGGTCAAGTTAGTGGAGCGTTGCGGTTGCGAAGCGCAAACACACATCGAACGCTGGCGGAAAATCCGCGACACGATTCACGCGCAGGTTTGCGAACGCGGCTACAGCGAAAAGAAAAAAGCTTTCACCCAGTTTTACGGTTCGGAGGAACTCGATGCCAGTTTACTCATGATGCCGATGGTGGGCTTTCTCCCGCCGGATGATGCGCGGGTGCGCGCGACGATCGAGGCGATTGAGCGCGAATTGATGCAGGACGGTTTCGTGCTGCGTTATCGCGCGACGGAAAGCAAAGTGGACGGCCTGCCCGGCGGCGAAGGCGTTTTTCTTCTCTGCTTCTTTTGGTTGGCCGAGTGTCTGCACATGATCGGCCGCAAGAAAGAAGCGCGCGCGCTTTTCGAGCGCCTGCTCGCTTTGCGGAACGACGTCGGCTTACTTGCGGAAGAGTACGATCCGCGTGCGCAACGGATGCTGGGAAATTTTCCGCAGGCCTTCTCCCATGTCGCGCTCGTTAATACGGCGCGCGTTCTCTCTAGTTAATTTTTGCCGGCCTGTGTTTGGACGAGGCGCTTGATCAAGTCGGTGTCGTTCGCAATGCCGATGAGTCTTTTCCGATCGTCGATGACCGCGGCCAGACCGATACGCGCGGCGCGCAAACGTCGAATGACGCGGTAAGCTGGTTCATTCTGAGTCGCGGTGACGATTCGTCGGGTGTAATTGGGAAGCAACGCCGCCGGTTCGCGATCGAAAAGAATATCGAGCACGTTAACCAGACCGACAGCCTGGCCTTCTGGCGAGACGATCGGGAAACGATCGACCCCAGTCGTCTGACTGATTTCGAGAATTTTCTGCGCTGATGTTTGCGCCTGCACGGTGGGGCATTCCGCCAGCGGCGTCATGACATCGCGCGCCCGCACGTGTCGGAAATCGACCACATTGTGGATCATGGCACGCTCGGTCGAAGTCAGCGCACCTTCGCGTTCACTTTGCACCGCGATTTGTTTCAGTTCTTCGCGCGCTGCGAAAAGGCGCGCTCGTTCGGGGCCGCGACGTGGCAAAAAAAATCGTCCAAATATTTGGCCGACTTCCAACACCGGCCAAAGCAACTTTGAAGTGAGCGAAAGCAAGCCGCCGAGTGCGGCGAGCGCGCGAATCGGGAACCGCCGGAAAAGCGCTTTCGGTAAAACGCCGAGGACGAAAAGGTAAATGGGAATCGCCGTGACGACGACGATAAAGTAACCGACGCGGCCATAGGAATTCGTCAGCCGATGCGTGGCCAGGAGGAGAGCGAAAATGTCAGCTACGTTCGTTACCAGAAGAACGGTGACGAGGAGCCGTTCCGGTTGCTCGAGCATGCGCGATAAACGCCGCGCCCCCGGCCGGCGCTGTTTGACCCGGTGACGAAGGCGCACCGGATCGACGGAGAGCAGTCCGGCTTCGATGCCGGCGAACAAAAACGAGACCGCGCAAAGACCGATGACTGCGAGCCAGATCATGAAATTTCCTCCGCCCCATTCTCATCTTCGCTCGCGCAATCATCCGTCAGGCAGGTCGTTTTTTGCAGGAGCAATTCTTCGATGCGTTTGCGCGCGGTTCGACGCACGGTGATGGCGAGGCGCGGAATTTCGATTTGGGCGCCGGATTGCGGCAGATAACCGAGCCGGTTGAAAACGAGTCCGCCGATCGTATCGATGCCGTCCGCTTCGAGTTCGAAACCGAGATGCTCCGCGAGGTCATCGAGACGCGCGTTTCCGCTGACGAGGAGCCCACCGTCCTCCAGCGGCTCGATGTAAAGCTCCGCGTCCCCCAGCGGCGCGGCGTCGCTCATAATTTCTTCCACGATATCCGACATGGTGATGATGCCTTCGGTGCCGCCGAATTCATCCACGACCACGGCGAGTCCCTGCGGATGCGAAAGAAAATTTCGCAGGAGATTCATCGCTGGCATCGTTTCGGGAACGAACGACGGCAGCGCGAGATTTTCGGTGTAGTGGTCGTTAGGCTGCAGTAGAAACGTACGGACATCGATGATGCCGACAATTTGATCGGGGGTATCGGCGTAGACTGGCACGCGCCGATGTCGTCGCGCTTTTAATTGCGCGATCGCATCGTCGTTCGTCAGGTCGTCCGGCAAGGCGAAGGTATCGACACGCGGCGTCATGCAATCTTTCGCTGTCTTGTCGCCGAGTTTGATGATCTCCTGGATCATCTCGCCCTCCGCTTCGTGCAGCGAACCTTCCTCTTCGCTGAGCTCGACCAGGGCCTCGAGTTGTTCGTCGGCCAGCGCAGCGGTCCTCTGCGGAGCCGCAGGCAAAATGCGATCGACTAATGCTTCGGAAACTTTTTCGAGGACGTGCCCGACGCGATCGAGCAACGGCATGACGGCGAGCAGTGTCCAGACTCCGATCGCAGAAAGGCGATAGGGCGCTGAAACGGCCAGCAGTTTTGGAATTAAATCGCAGACTAAAACTACCACCGCGAAAATCGCGATAGCGGCGAGCCATTGCGGAATATGCAGCGCTGCTGCCGGCCCTTCCCACAAAAGGACGAGACACAGAACGATCAGCGGAATGTTGACCACGACGTCGCCCAGGAGCAGCACACTGAGCACGCGGCGCGGATTATCGCGAAAGACCTGGATGAAATTTTTCAGAGACGGATGCTGATCTTCCAACCGCCGCAGCTGGTGCGCCTTGAGTGAAAAGAGCGCGGTTTCCAGCCCCGAAAAAAGTGCGGAGCAGAAGATAAGCGCCGCGATGACCAGCGGGATGAGGATGAGTCCCGCAGCCGTCATCCTGCGCGACGGCGCCAGCTTCGCGCGCATTTTCCGCCTGGGAAAATCAAGCGTGCCGGTTTGCTCCTCATCTGACTCAACGGCAGCTTACATCAACATGACCAAAGGCGAGAGAATTTCCCGCTTTGTCGAGGAACTCGAGGGCGGCGCTCCCGTCGCGAGCGACGACATCGCGCAACATCCGTGCTACCGCGGATTTTTTCGCTGCTGGAACGAGCAACGTTATTACGAAGCGCATGACGTGCTCGAGCATCTCTGGCTCGAGACGACTTCGAGCGATGCCGATTATTTCAAAGGCTTGATTCAAGCGGCCGGCGGTTTCGTCCATTTACAGAAGCATTTTGAATCGCCGACCCATCGCGTGCATGGTCGTCGACTCGGACCGGCGGTGCGTTTGTTTCGCTTAGCGGAAAAAAATCTCACGCCTTTCGCGCCACATCGCTACGGTTTCGATGTCGCAAAATTGCTCCAGCTGATTCAACGAACCGCCGACGCTATTATCGCTTCAGAATTCAAGACCAATCCCTGGTCGCCTGCGACGGCGCCGCGACTCGCGCTATCGTAGGACATGCGGACCAACCAACTCGCGCGGGAAAAATCTCCCTACCTTCTTCAGCACGCCGAAAATCCGGTCGATTGGATGCCGTGGGGCGAAGAGGCATTCGCAAAAGCGCGCGCGGAAAACAAACCGGTTTTTCTCTCGGTTGGTTATTCAACCTGCCATTGGTGCCACGTCATGGCGCACGAATCGTTCGAAGAGGATGCGACAGCGGAAATCATGAATCGCGAATTCGTGAACGTGAAAGTCGATCGCGAAGAACGGCCGGATGTCGATCGAGTTTACATGACCTTCGTGCAGGCCACGACTGGTCATGGCGGCTGGCCGATGAGTGTCTGGTTAACGCCGGACCTGAAGCCGTTCGTTGGCGGCACTTATTTTCCGCCGCAAGATCGGCACGGCCAGCCGGGATTTAAAAACGTGTTGGCCCGCATCGCTGGAGCTTGGAAAAAAGACGGTGCAAAGATTTCCGAACAAGGAACGAAAATTATTGAAGCATTGCGCGAAGCGGCCGCATCCGGAGCAAGCGGCGGCGAACCTGTCGATGCAGGCGTGATCGATGAAGCGTATCAGCAAATCGCGCGAACCTACGATGCGCACGAGGGCGGTTTCGGTGGTCCGCCAAAATTTCCGCGGCCGGTGACGTTGAATTTTCTCTTCCGCGTTTATGCGCGCGATCCGCAAAGCGCGATGGGCAGGCACGCGCTGGAGATGAACCTGTTCACGTTGCGCAAAATGGCCGCGGGCGGAATGCACGATCATCTCGGCGGCGGTTTCTCGCGCTATTCGGTCGACGCCTTCTGGCATGTGCCGCATTTCGAAAAAATGCTCTACGACCAGGCGCAACTGACGTGTTCCTACCTCGATGCCTTTCAAATCACGCGTGAACCGCTTTTCGAAAATGTTGCGCGCGATGTGCTCGATTATGTGCGCCGCGACATGACCGCGCCGGAAGGCGGGTTTTATTCGGCGGAGGATGCGGACAGCATTATCGAACACGGAAAACCGGAACACGCCGAAGGGGCGTTCTACGTTTGGACTAAAGCGGAAATCGATCGCGTGCTCGGTAGCTCCGCGGAGATTTTTAATTCCCATTACGGTGTCGAGGAAAACGGTAATGCGCCGGCCGGCGCCGATCCGCACGGTGAATTCCTCGGCAAAAATATTCTGATCGAGAAGCACTCGTTAGGCGAAAACGCCGAGGTATTGGAGGCCGCGCGCCGGCAACTGCTCGAGGTCCGCGCGAAAAGACCGCGTCCACATCTCGACGATAAGATCATTACGGCGTGGAACGGCTTGATGATCTCAGCTTTCGCGCACGCGGCGCAGATTCTCGATGACGCCGAATATCTTCGCGCGGCCGAAAATGCCGCAAGGTGCGTACGGACGCATTTGTATGACGCGGCGAACAAAACGCTGGTCCGAAATTACCGGCAAGGCCGCAGCGCGGTTGAAGGTTTTGCGGACGACTATGCCTTTGTCATTCAAGGGCTGCTCGATCTCTACGAAGCGTCCTTTGATGTCGAATGGCTAAAATTCGCGCTCGATTTACAGGAGACGCAGGACCGCCTTTTCTACGACGAAAAGAATGGCGGTTATTTCAGCGGCACCGGGAACGATCCGACCATTCTGCTCCGGATGAAAGAAGACAACGACGGCGCGGAACCGGCGGCCAGTTCGATCGCGGCGCTAAATCTTTTGCGACTGGGGCAGATTCGCGCCGACGACTCGTTAGGCGAACGGGCGCGCAAAACAATCGCAGCCTTTGGCACAAGCCTGACGAGAATTCCCAGCGCGATGCCGCAGATGTTGGTGGCGCTCCAGGCGAGTATGAGCAAGCCTCAGCAAATCGTAATCGCCGGCGATCGCGCGGCGGAAGAAACGCGCGAATTATTGCGCGAAGTGCATCGCCGTTATTTGCCTGACAAGTTGTTGCTCCTGGCCGGTGATGAGTTTCTTCAGGAAAAATTGGAAGCATTGCGCGAGATGAAGCCGCTCGATGGAAAAGCGCAGGCTTATGTCTGCGAAAATTTCACCTGTCGCGCGCCAGTGAATTCCCCCGCGGAACTGGCGAAAGTCTTGTCGGCCTAGTTAAGTCTTATCCGCTAATTTTGACGTTGGTTCGGGCAATTTCGGTCGCCGGCGCAAACGCATCCAATTGTTCCAGGTTTTGCGGACGCTGTCGCGAGGTGTGAGGTAATGCTGGCTCAGTTCGTTGCTCTTCACGATCTGCGCGAGCACTCCTTTGACAGAGAAATCAGTTGTGTCGAGAATCGTGTAAGCGGTGCCGAGCGCGTCGTGATGATGCGCGTCGCTGGCGGCGGTCATGGGAAGGCCGCGTTCCTGGGCATAATTGAAAGCGAACTTGTTGTAGCGGCGCAGGGTGGTGGCGGCGTTAAAAACTTCCAGCGCGTCGATCGGTAATGTTTCGAGCGTGTCGGCGCGAATCCCGGCGCGGAAAAGATCGTAGGGATGCGGCGGGATGGCTAGACCGCCGCGTTCGTGAATCAATTCGCAAACTTCACGCGCGGGCGTGCCTTTTAAATTATTCGGTAAGGTCGTGCCGATGCAAAGCAAGTGACCTTCATCGGTCGTGACTTCCTGTCCGGGAATGATGAGAAAACCATCGACCGGCATCCCGTCTTCGCGCATCAAGCCTTTCTCCAGCAGATAAGTGACGGCATCGCAGGTGTTGTGATCGGTCACGGCGAAACCGTGCAAGCCTTTGGCGCGGGCGGAGGCAATGTTGTCTTCCGGACTCGAAACTCCATCACCGGAAAAGAAGGTGTGGGTATGGAGATCGATATTAAACGCCATTTACGGAAAGCTAGTTTGCGCGGCGGGAAATAGGAAGCGTCGGTTTTATTTTTCGGAAAACGCAACCACTCGTTAGGCGAGCGCTTCCACCATGAACTTCTCGTCGCTCGATGACGGCTCTTCGAACGGCCGATTAAATTGCATGTCGTAGAGCCGCCGATAATATCCCGATTGCTCGATCAGTTCCGAATGCGTGCCGATTTCTTTGATCCGGCCTTCTTCCATGACGACGATTTGATCGGCGGACAAAATCGTCGAAAGACGATGGGCGATCGCGATGACGGTGCGGCCGGCAGAAAGATTTTCCAGGGCGATCTGGATCTGCTTTTCCGATTCGGAATCGAGCGCGGAGGTTGCTTCGTCTAACAAGAGAATGGGCGCGTTTTTCAAAAGTGCGCGCGCGATCGCGAGGCGTTGTTGTTGTCCGCCGGAAAGCAAACAGCCTTTGTCGCCGATGACGGTGTCGTAGCCATTCGGCTGCGCCATGATGAAGTCATGCGCGAACGCTGCCTGGGCCGCGGCGTAGACTTCTTCCTTCGTCGCATCCAAACGCCCGAACTGGATGTTGCTGAAAATGGTGTCGTGAAACAAAAACGTCTCCTGCGTAACCAGACCGATTTGTTCGCGCAAAGATTTTTGCGTCACGCCGCGCAGGTCCTGTCCGTCAATCTTCACGCTACCGGAAGTCGGATCGTAAAGTCGCAGCAGCAATGAAAGAATGGTGCTCTTCCCGGCGCCGCTCGCACCGACGAGCGCGTAAGTTTTGCCGCGCTCGATCGTCAAATCCAATTCGCTCACGGCGTCGCTGACTCCGCTGGCGTAGCGGAAGGTGACGTTTTCAAAATCGATGCGACCAGAAGGGCGCGTCATTTCCTCTGCGTCCCGCGCGTCGAGGACGGTCGGTTCCGTGTCCATGATGCGAAAAATCTCCGTCGTCGCCTGAATCGAGCGCTCCATCGTGATTTGGATGCGACTCAGGTTCTTGATCGGATCGTAGAGCAGAAAAATGCCGGCATTGAGCGCGATGAAACGCGCGGCACTGAGATGCGAGAGATAAACGTAGAGAAGTGCGAGCCCGACGCCGATGGCCGCCATGGTTTCGACAAGCGGGCCGACGGCTTCCATTGCGCGAATAATGCGCATGGCATTTTGAAATTGGAGCCGGTTGCTCTTCCGGAAAATTTTTTCCTGATGATCTTCGCGCGCGAATGATTTGATCACCCGAATCCCGGCGAAACTTTCCTGCATGGTCACGACCATTTGTCCGAGATCTTCCTGTTCGTGCTTGGTCGCGCGTCGCGCCTTGCGTCCGTAGAGCGTGATCGGAACAATGCAGGCGGGAAAAAGGATGAGAGTAACGACGGTAAATCTCCAATCGAGATAGAGCAGCACGCCCACGCCCATGACGATGGCGACCGGCTGTTTGAAGAGATCGCTCGTGACGTTGGTCAGGGCCGCTTGAATCGTGCGGGTGTCGTTGGTGATGCGCGACATGAGAAATCCCGAGCGCATCCGATTAAAAAAATCCATCGAGTGACTGAGGATTTTTTTGAAGAGCTCAGTGCGAATGTCGGTGATGACCTTGTTGCTGACCCACGCCATGTAGTAGGCGTTTAGATAAGAGAAAAGACTCCGCGCCATCATGATCGCCGGAATGGCCAGACAGAGAATGATGAGCGAATGCGAAATTTTCTGGCCCTTCCCGAAGGAATCGGCATTGCGCATGAGCTGCTTGGTGTCGACCGCGCCGCCGAAGACGACGGACATGACCTGTCCGAGCACAATCGGTAGATAGGCGCTGACGGCGCCGGCGAGCGTCCCCATGCCCACGCCGAAAATAAAACGCCATTTGTACGGCTTGACGTAACTAAAGAGACGCCGGTACGGACCGGAGCCAGCCTTGATAGTTTGCCAGATTGATCGCTTAACTTTGGGTGCTTGATCCGCACTCATACGGTGGCGACGCGCGGCGCCGCGAGCAGCGCTTCCATAGCATCGATCACATGCTGCGTCGAGATCAGGTTCATGGGCGCGGGCTTCTGCTCCGGCGAGAATTCCGTGAGCGGCTCGACCTCGCCGGCTTGCAGAACGATGGCGGGCGCGAAACGCGGACGCCAATGGAAAGGATTTGTCGGACCGAACAGCGCGATCTGCGGCGTCTGCGTCGCGGCGGCGAGATGGACCGGCGCGGAATCAATGGTCAGGAGAAGTCGCGCGTGTTTGATGACGGCGGCGAGGGTGAGCAGGTCGATTTTTCCCGAGAGATCGAGGAACGAAACACGCGTCTGCTTTCGAATCTGCGCGATGTGATCTTGTTCAAGCGCGGCGCGACCGCCGGTAATCGCACATTTTAATCCTCGCTCGTTTAGGAGTCCGATTACCGTTGCCCAACGTGACGCGTCCCAAAATTTTTCCGCGCGCGCCGACCCCGGATGAATGACGATATGATTATTGTCGCCGAGAAGTTGCGTGGCGTGTTGCAGCGCGCGCGCAGGAATTTCGAGCTGCAATTTACGGGACGGCTCGCGAATCCCGAGCGGTTCGAGCAAGCCGAGGTGGTAATCGACGGTGTGCATCAGCCCGACATTGAGATCCACGAGAACGTTGTAGCTCTTCGCCTGCAGCTGACCGCGGGGTCGCGGATAGTCGGCTGTGATTTTTTTCTGCGCGCCGGAGAGGAGAGTGATGAAGGCCGAGCGGTCGTTGCGCGTAAAATCGAGGCAGTAATTGAATTTGCGGCGCGCCGCATCAAACCAGGCGCGAGCGCTGAGTTTTCCGCGGATGACAAAGGTGCGATCAATGCCTGGGATTGCCGGCAGTAATTCGCGTGTCGCGGAAGAGACGACTAACGAAAGATTGGCCCGCGGAAATTTTTCCCGCACCGCGGCAATCGCCGGCGTCGTCAGAACGAGATCGCCGATGCGCCGGAGCTGGATGAGCAGGATGTTCACGGCGGATTAACGCCGTTTCATTTCCATGGCGCGTTGATACGCAATCAACAACCGCGTGCGAAAATGATCCCAGGTGAAATTCTTCACCACGCGTTCGCGCGCCGCGATGCTCATGCGCTCGACGATTTCCGGATGTTGGTAGAGATGCAAAATGGCCTCGGCCAGCCGATCAACATTGGCCGGCGGAATGATGATGCCTTCGACATTATCGATCACCACATCGCCCGCTTCGCGCGTGGTGATTTGCGGCAAACCGCAGGCGGCCGCTTCGTAAGTGACCTTCGCGCTGCCTTCGAGTTGGGAGGGAAAAACGTGCACCGTTCCCTGCCGCAAATAATTTTCCACATCACGCGCGAAACCGACCACGCGAATATTATCGCGCCAGAATGTTTGCAGATGCGGCTTGGCTTCGTCGTGCACCGACCCGACCAGCCAGAGCTCCGCGTTTTTCAGATTCAAGCGGTGCCACGCCTCCAATAAGAAATGAATTCCCTTGCGTTCGATCAATGCGCCGGAAAAAATCGCGCGAAAAACCGGCGGCTTTTCACCAGGCGTGAAGCGTTGCACGTCCACCCCGCGCGGCAGGTAGTACAATTTTTTTTCCGGAAAACCTTGCACCCGAAAGGTGTCGGCGGCGCGTTCGGACAAAACCACCAGCAGATCGGCCAGCTCATACTCCTCCAGAAAACGTTCGCGTTCGAGGAGCAGATTTTCTTTCCAACCGCGTTTTCCGTTTGCAGCTTTGGCAATCTTCGGCGCGCGCCCACGATCACGATGCCACGTTGGAATCTCGATCAGTGAGGGAATGCCGCGCCGTTTCGCGACCCGCAACGATTGCAAACAATCACCCGACCAACTGTGAAACAGGTCGTAGCGACCCGTTTCCAGCTGTCGCGACGCGATCCAATCGAGATATTTCTTCTTCGCGCCGTAGTAATAGGGACGATCGAGGAAGGAAATCAGCCGCACCGGATGCCAGCGCAGCGAGTGAATGAAACGGGCTGGAATTTCCTTTTGCCGATTGTCGTAGGCCACGGCCTCACCCAGAAATCCCCCGCGATAGGACGCGCGCAGGGCCTCAAATGCATCTGTGTCCAGACCAGAACCGCCGATGCGTGCGAAGATAGAGTAGAGCAAATGCCGCGGAAGCTCGGGTTTGGATTCCGTCGCTGCCGGAGATGGCGGCGGCGCTTTTAGAGTTTCACCCGGCATGAGCAGAAAGTATTGTGACGTTTCCCAGCAAGTAAAGGTGTGTGAACTCTGATCGCTTGAAAATTGGCTTCGTCCGACGCGGTTATTCCGCAAGCGGTGGCGCGGAGGCGTATCTGAAACGACTCGCGCAAGGTGTCTGCGACGCCGGCCACGAGGCGCATCTCATTTCCACGGCGGACTGGCCGCCTAACGAGTGGTCGTTCGGTCAGGTCACGCAGCTGCCGGGCAATACGCCCACGCAATTCGCCGATGCGGTCGAGGAAGCGCGGCCCGGCCTCGGTCTCGATGTGATGATGAGTCTCGAGCGCATCTGGCAGTGCGATGTTTTCCGTGCGGGCGACGGCCTGCATCGTGCCTGGCTGCAACGCCGCGCGCACTACAATAGCGCGTTAAAAAAAATCAAAGCGGTCTTTAATCGCAAACATCGCGCCATTCTCGGGCTGGAAGAATCCCTTCTCTGTCACGGCGGCGCGCGCCGCGTCATTACCAACTCGCGGCTGATCAAAGAAGAAATCAACTGGCTCTACGGATTACCTGCCGATGAAATCGATCTAATTTATAACGGCGTGCCGCTCAGCGAATTCGCCAACGTCGCCCAAGACCGCGCCAAAAATCGGGCAGCGTTTGGATTAGCGGAGGATGAAATCGTCGTGCTCTTCGCCGGCTCGGGTTGGACGCGCAAAGGTTTGCGTTTTGCCATCGAGGCCGTGGAAGCGTGCGGCATTTCGAAGATGCGATTTCTCGTGGCCGGGAAGGGGAATACCAGTCCATTTCGCGAACGACAGGTCGAGTTCCTCGGCGAAGTGCAGGACCTGGCGGCTTTATATTCCGCTGCGGATATTTTTTTGCTACCGACGATTTACGATCCGTTCTCGAACGCGTGTCTCGAAGCATTGGCGGCCGGTCTGCCGGTCATCACGACGGAAACGAACGGATTTTCCGAAATCATCGAGGACGGCAAGCACGGCAGCGTCATTCCTGATGCGGCCGATCTGGTTTCCTTCCGCGACGCTTTGCATTTTTGGGCCGATCCGAATCGCCGCGCGCAGGCGCGACCGCTCATTCAAGAACGCGCCGCGCAATACAGTATCGCCAGGAACGTCGAGGCGACGTTGCGGATTTTGTTTCAGGCGGCGAGCGCCGCCTCGACCGTCGGAAAAATCTCGAAGATCTGATCGAGCCGGGCGATTTCGAAAATCGGGCGCACGCCTTCCTGCAAGCCGGCCAGCGCGAATTTTCCGCCGTAAGCCGCGACGTTTTGCATTCCCTCGATCAGAACCGCGAGACCCGAGCTGTCGATGTAACTGACCTGCGAGAGATCGACCACGAGCTTTTTCGGTTTGGCCACGAGCATTTGATTGAGCGAGGCAGCGATGCGCGGCGAAACGTGAAGATCGATTTCGCCGTCGAGGGGCAGGACGTTGGGGCGTTCGGCGGATGGCATTGGAGTCGGGGAAGATGTCACTCCCGCGCCCGTCGTCAATTCGACGTAGCGCATGCCTCCGGATTGCGTCCTATGGGAAAGCAAGCGGGACGCATGCTCTACGCTCACCAATCGAGCGCGGCTGTAACTTCGTCGACTTTCGAAAAGTCGTCGAAAAGAAAATCCGGTTTGTGCTGGGCCAGCGTTTCGCGCGAGCGCGAACCAGTCGCCACGGCGATCGTCCGTGCGCCGAAAATTTTTCCGCAGGCGATATCGTGTTCGGTGTCGCCGATCACATCAATGTGCGCGACGTCGAATTCGTGCCCATGTTTCTCGGCCGCGCGCGCCTGCGCGAAAGCGCCGAGCTCGTTGCGATCGTGATGATCGTCCGCGAAAGCGCCGAATTCGAAATAATCCCACAAACCGAAATGTTGCAGTTTCCGCTTGGCGCCTTCGCGCAAATTTCCGGTGAGCAAAGCAAGCACGCGATCTTCTCGAGAGTGCAACCGGTCGAGAATTTCCTTCACGCCGGGGAGAACGCGTCCGTTTAACTTCGGCAATAATTCCGAGAGATAAGCCAGATAATTTTCCAGGAAGGCGCCAATATTGGTCTCGTTAGGCTCGACCTCGTATTTGCGGAGGATGCTTCGCACGATATGGCGATCGGTCCGGCCCGCGATTTCGATATCGTGAAAATCGTCTTCCACGCCGTAACGTTCGCGGACGATGCGCTTGAGCGCTTTGTCACCTGCGCCGCCACTCCAGATAAGAGTGGAATCGATGTCCCAAAGAAGAAGCCGTTTTGACATTTTAGCTTTTCGATTTTGTTGTAGCTACGGCGCTGCGTCGCCGTAATTGCGCGCGGATTTCAGCGAACGCGTCTTACGCCGACACAGCGGCGTCACTACAACAGAAGCCGCGTGCACGAAAATCGAAAATAAAAAAAATGCACTACTGCGGCCGCCTCGCGCCTTCGCCGACCGGATATCTTCATCTCGGTCACGCCATGACCTTCTGGTGTGCGCAGGAACGTTGCCGTGAACGCGGCGGGAAAATGATTTTGCGGATCGAGGATCTGGATGTTGATCGTTGTCGCGCGGAATTTTGCGATGGGCTCGAGGAGGATTTGCGCTGGTTCGGTTTGCGTTGGGATGAAGGACCTTATCTACAGAGCGAACGACGCAC
>JALZAX010000245.1 GCA_030948055.1 Verrucomicrobiota bacterium
AGCCACGGCCCTGTGGGCCGTCCCATTGTGCTAACCAATGCAAACCCGCTCTGATCGGAAAACCGAATGGAACGTCCCACAGGGACGTGGCTACAGTTGCTCGTGATCGAGGGACTTTATTTGCGGTCCGGGCAAGCCCCAAAAAAGTCCGATCTCTCCTTGCTCGGCGCCTGCGCATGGCTCGCTATTGTGTTGATCGCAGCCAAAGCGGTCACTTGGGACAAGCCGTGGTTCGGCCATTTCTTCGGGCGTTCGCTCGGGCTGCTCATGTCCTCGTGGACTGATGTGCTCTTCGCACTCGTCTGCGGCGTAATCGGAGCCGCAACTGTTTTCACATTGCGAAACTTTCCGCGCGCTGCCGCGATTACGCGCGGATTTTTTCTCGGCTTCCTCGCCTTGTGCACACTTTACGGCGTCGGCGCGATCGGATTGTTCCGCTACTTCAACCGTCCGATTACCTTCGAACTTTTCGCGATGATCGGGAACGCATCGGCCGTGCGTTCGTCCATCTTCGATCGGCTTGGAGTCGGAATGGCGTTCGCGCTTGTGTTGATACCTGGCGTCTTCCTGATCATCACGATCCGAAGCCGGCGCTGGCCCGGCCTAACGAGTGGTCTTTTCGTTTTCGCTTTCGTTTGGATGATCGTCGGTTGCGTTCTGCAGCGCAATTTTTGGAAAGAACAACAACTCACGCATCTTTGGCTCAGTCCGCATTACGAAATACTACGCACGACTTTCCTGCGGTTGAAAGGCGGACAGCGGCCATCGTTCCCGAAAGATTTTCCACCCGAATACGTCGATGAATTTCGTAATTTTGGCGCGCGTGGCCTAACGAGTAGTTCCTTTTTCGAACTGCCGGCCGGAATGACCCGACCGAAGAATGTCATCATCATCGTGCTCGAATCGATCGGGACGAAATACCTGCAAGAGGCCATGCCACGCTTCGAGGCCGAAGCGCAGAACGCGCTTGTCTTCGACAACATCTACGCACACGCCAGCTTTACCTACTGCTCGTTTCGCACGCTGAATTTCTCCATTTATCCGGGACTGCCCTGGCATTACGCGGCCCTCGGTGATGCCCGTGCCCTGCCTGGCACGCTCGCCGCAAAAATGCGCGCGCGCGGCGCTCGCACGGCCTACATCAACAACGGCAATCTTTATTGGGAGGACGAACACTGGCTCTTGGAAAAGAGTGCGGCCTTCGATTCGTTAGATGATTACTCCACTGTCGGTTGTCCACCCCTTAGTTCCTGGGGAACGGATGATCGCTGTGTTTTCGATCGTCTTCTCCGCTGGATTGACGAGAAGCCTAACGAGTCGTTCTTCGCCATTTGTTGGACCGATCAAACGCACGATCCCTATCCGTTGAGTCCGGGCGTGACTCCGATCGATTTCTTTGCGGGCAAACCGGCGCCGGCTTTCGCGAAAGATTTGTCAGCTTATCTCAACGTCGTGCATGAAACTGATCGTCATCTTGGGGAAATGTTTGACGCTTTGCGTGCGCGGGGCCTGGCCGATGACACGCTTGTCGTGGTCACCGGCGATCATGGCGAAGCCTTCGCCGATCCGCACGAGCAACGCGGGCATGCCTGGTCTGTCTTCGAGGAAGAGACACATGTGCCCCTGATGTTTTGGAATCCGCGACTTTTCCCGAACGGCAGTCGCGCGTCCATCATTGGCGGACATGTCGACGTGAATCCGACGATCGTGGACTTGTTAGGCATCGAGCCCGATGCAGAATGGCAGGGCTATAGTTTGTTTGATCCCGCGAAACCGAATCGCGCCTTCTTCATGGCGATCGCGGGCGGAGATATTTTCGGCGTGCGGGATGGAGATTGGAAATACATCTACGACGTGACCAGCGCGCGCGAGTCGCTCTTCAATCTCGCCAGCGATCCGACCGAGCAACACGACGTGCGGACGAGCGAACCGGAGCGCGCAAAAAACTTGCGGCAACGCGTCGCGGCTTGGGTGACCTTTGAGGATGCATTTCTTTGGGGAAAAGAAAATTGAAGCGCTGATTTTGAAATGACGAAGGGCACCATACTGATCGTCGATGACGAAAAGCATACCCGCGACGGGATGCGCCGTTTGCTGGAGGATGAGTATGACGTTTACGTCGCGGCCGAAATCGCGGGAGCGATGGATGTGCTCGAACGCGAACAGGTGGATGTGCTCATCACGGATCTGCGGCTCAGCGGCGAGGACGGGATGACTTTGATTGAGCGCGCCTTGAAAATGTCGCGGCCGCCGATCTGCATCATGATGACGGCTTACGGCTCGGTCGATACGGCGGTCGAAGCGATGAAACGCGGCGCCTACGATTTCGTGACCAAGCCGCTCAATCTCGACAAGGTCGAGATGTTGATCGCGCGTGCCTTGTCTTCGCGCCGACTCGAGCAGGAAAATCGCACGCTGCGTCAACAAGTGGATGAGCGTTATGGGCTGGAAAATATCATCGGCGAATCACCGTCGTTACACGAAGTGCTCGACACCATTCGCCAGGTTGCGCCATCGAACGCGAACGTGTTGCTCGACGGCGAAAGTGGCACGGGCAAAGAATTGGCTGCGCACGCCATTCATAATCTGAGCCGACGCAGCAAAGCGAAATTTGTCACCGTGCATTGCGCGGCACTTTCGCCGACCTTGTTGGAGAGCGAACTTTTCGGGCATGAACGCGGCGCTTTCACCGGCGCACACGAGCGTCGCATCGGACGTTTCGAACAAGCGAATGGCGGGACAATTTTCCTCGATGAAATCGGCGAGATCGATCCGAGCACGCAGGTAAAATTACTGCGCGTGATCAGCGAGGAACGCGCTTTCGAACGCGTCGGCGGCAATCAATTGCTCAAAGCCGATGTGCGGTTGATCGCGGCGACGAACAAGAATTTGGACTCGTTAGTCCGCGAAGGAAAATTTCGCGACGACCTCTACTTTCGGCTGAACGTCGTGCACATCACCATGCCGCCGTTGCGTGAGCGGAAAGAAGATATCCCGCTGCTCGTGCGAACATTCCTGAAGCATTTTTGCAAGGTGAACGAGAAACCGCTCCTCGAACTAACGTCCGATGCAACGAATCTGCTGCTGAATTACGATTGGCCGGGAAACGTGCGCGAGCTGCGCACCGCGATCGAACACGGTGTGGTCATGGCCAACGGTCCGAAAATTACCGTGCGCGAGTTGCCAGCCGCGGTTCGGCAAAATGGGCCGCGGAATTTGCCCGGCGGCATCACGCCCGCAAAAGCGTGGGGTGAAAAATCGAGTCCGCTCGATCTGCATGACACGGAGCGGCGCTTGATCATGCAAGCGCTGGCGAGCACGAGCGGCAACGTTACCGCCGCCGCGAGACGGCTCGGGATTAGCCGACGCACCCTGCACCGTAAGATCAACGAGATGAATGCGGAGAAAGCAAAGGAACTGGACAGCCCTGCAGTTGAACGAGAAACTCCTCGGCTTCATCCCGAGTAACCCTTCGTTCCCCTGCTAACTTTTTCTCATGCCCGGCGCCGCTGATTTCGTCCAACGCACTGTCCACGGTCTCGAAGAGGGGGTCGGCGCGAAGTGGGTCAAGATCGCGCTCACGGTTTTCGCCATTCTGGCGCTGAGCATTTTTTATCTGGTGCACGAGTTCAAGGGATTCGCCACTTCGCAGGCCATGGACCAGGCGCAGATCGGTCGCAATCTCGCGCGCGGCGAAGGTTTCCGGACGCAGATGATCCGGCCACTCGCGGTTGGGCAATTGGAAGCGCACGGCAAGAATGTGGCGGAGAAAATTTGGTATGATACCTACAACGCGCCGCTGCCACCGCTAGTCGATGCCATCGCGCTTAAGCCCTTCAAATCCAGTTGGGCCATGACGCCGAAGGACATCATTTATCCGGCCGAAAAAATTCTCGTTGGGCTGCAGGTGCTTCTTTTGCTCGGTTCGGTCGTCATTCTTTATTTCCTCGCCACGCTTCTCTTCGATGATCGACTGGCCGTGCTCGCGGCCTGGCTTGTTTTGTTATGCGACGCGCTCTGGCGTTACTCGATTTCCGGCCTGCCGCAGATGCTCATGTTATTTCTTTTCAACGGCACGCTTTACCTGCTGGTGCGCGCGATGATGGCGCAAACGGGCGGTGGTCGAGTTGGTCTTTGGCTCGCGCTGGCCGGCGTCGGTTTCGGACTGCTCGCGCTCTCGCATGCGCTAACCATCTGGATTTTTCTCGGCGCATTTATTTTTTGCATCTTCCATTTCCGGCCGCGCTTCTGGGCGGCAGTCATCATGCTCGCGGCTTTCGCGATTATCTACTCGCCGTGGCTGGTGCGGAATTACGCCGTGTGCGGCAATCCCGGCGGCGTCGCGATCTATTCGGTCCTCGATGGCATAAATCATCCCGAGGCGGGACACATGCGCCGCGTCGAACTCGACCTGGCAGATGTCGGGCTGGGTCATTTCAAGAATAAGTTTACCGGCAACACCGTTTCGCAGATCGGACTGCTCCTCCAATATTTCG
>JALZAX010000017.1 GCA_030948055.1 Verrucomicrobiota bacterium
GTGCGTCGCAGCATGCAAGTGGGCTTCCTTTATCATATCGCGAAACCGCTTGCGCCCGAAACGCTAAGTAAGGCTCTCGATCAAGCGGCGCGACAGCAACGGATCCCAGCGAACTAGTCGTTAGGCTGCGTCGGCGTTCGCTTGCTCCCAAAGCTCGGTCTGGACCCGTGCGACCACGCCGATGAGTTGGCGATGATGGGCCGGCTTATCGATAATCGCTTCCACTGCCAGTGCCCCGAAACGCTCGCGATCCTGCGAGGAAAGGGCGCCGGCAAAGACAATGATCTTGCCGTGGAACCTTGCCTTGCGAGCGCGCACCACTAGTTCGTAACCGTCTACCAAGGGCATCTGCATATCAGTAATAAGCAGGTCGAATTTATCGGGTTCTGCCGCGATGAGCTTCAGGGCTTCCTGGCCATCAAGAACCCAATCGACCTGGTAACCGTAGAACTGCAGGCTCTCGGCAATTAGCTCCACCAGTTCGGCGTTATCATCCGCGCATAAAATGCGAAGTGGGTGGCGGTGCAGCTTTTGAATCGTCATCAGCAAGGCTCTAACAGGTCTGGCTTCCGGCGCGCGATTGACGGCAGCACGACGGTCGCGGGAAAGTCAAACGGAGGGATGTCTTCAACTAATTTCGGATAAATGTGGCGCGCTGCGCGTATGTTCCCTCGTTTTTACCATATTTTCTCCATCTTCTAGAGTGATTTTCCGAGGTATCTGGAAGGAACCCCGTGAAATCACTACTAAAAGCGAAAATACTTCTTCCCAGCGGTCACAAACATGTCGTTATAATTACTGGAATTGAGACCTTGCATGATTTCCCACCATTTTCGGCCCGGTTTTCTCCGTATATTGTTGGTTCTCGTTTGCGTTATTTTCTCCTCCTGCCGCCAGGAACGCATCGTTCTTGTCGAGCCAAAGGAGAATGACCTCATCACCATCAACGGCTGTGTAATCTCGGCCTGCAACTATCTGGCCCTCGTCAGCGCCAAACATAAATTAGAGTCGAATTTTTGGAGCAAAATTCTCCTGGTGCGATACGAAAATCATCCGGCTGGTCATGCCTATTGCGTGTGGGAAACGGAAGGCACCATTTACGGTTACGATCGCAACTCCGGTGGGTTTCCCATTCCAGTTTATACGCGTGACCCGCGCGCGATCGCGATTGTCCTGGCGCAGGAGTTATCGAAAATCCTGGAGCAGCCCCTGGCGGTGCGAAGTGCTGAGTTTGTCGAACCCGGTCAGGTCGACATCTACAAATATTCCATCAAATCCGAACCGAAGCCGAATCCCTCCCTGGCGACGACCGCGCCGTTTCGCGTGGGCAATCTGGCATTGGGCGTCACTCGCCAGTCGGCTGCGCCTAACGAGCAGTAGCGCGTTTGTGATCCAGCCCACCGTGGGCGAATAAGCGACTGCCATTTATGCCGCTGGTTTCGAACGCTGACCTGGCCGAGCTGCTGGCCGGGCACGCAAAAAAGGAAAGTGGTGTCCGCCAGAAAGCGCTCAAACGCGCCGCCCGCAGTGCGTTTTTGTGGACCGAAGAGGCGCGGGAAATTGTCGACAGCGGACGCAGCCTGACCGAATTGCATGGCGTCGGCGCGTTCATCGAGCAGTTGCTCTTAAAGTTTCTCGAGAGCCCGCCTGCGCGCCGTCCGACACGAGATCCGTTGCGGCGCGATTTCCTAACGCTGGCGGAAGCGCGCGCGATTCTCTCACGTGATTCTCGGTGGGCAAAACGCGTGCACTGCGATTTGCACATGCACACCACCTGGAGCGATGGCTCGGGCTCAGTCGCCGAAATGGCCGAAGCCGGCAAAGAACTCGGGCATGAATACATCGCGATCAGCGATCACTCGCAAGGTTTGAAAATTGCGGGAGGAATTGATGAGACGCAGGTGGCGCAGCAAGCGCGCGAAATTAACGACCTCAATCAAAAAGGCGAAGATAAAAGGCCGGTCGTTTTGCATTCCATCGAACTGAACGTGAATCCGCGCGGCGAAGGCGACATGCAAAAGAATTGCCTAACGAGTCTTGATTTTGTCATTGGCTCTTTTCATTCAGCGCTGCGCAGCAAAGAGGACCAAACCGAGCGATACCTGTCCGCGTTGCAAAATCCCTGCCTGCACATTCTCGGTCATCCCCGGGGTCGCGTCTATAATTACCGCGTTGGCCTTTCCGCGGATTGGGCGCGCGTTTTTGCCGAGGCGACGCGCTTGGACAAGGCGGTAGAGATCGACTGCTATCCCGATCGGCAGGATTTGAATGTCGACTTGCTCAAGCTGGCTCGCGCGGCCGGGACCAGGGTCTCGTTAGGCACGGATGCCCATCACCCTTGGCAATTGGAATTCATCGAGTTCGGTTTGGCGGCGGCTTTGAAAGCAAAAATTCCCGCCGAACGAATCGTAAATTTCATGCCGCTGGCGGAATTCAAACAATGGATCGCCGGTGTGCAGCGCGATTAAGACTCAAGGTTCCGACTCTCGCCGTTCTCGTTCGTCGGTAACATCACGCTTACGGAAGTGCCGTGCGGATTCGAATCCACGTCGACGCGGCCGTTGTGATCAAAGATGGTGCGCTTAACAATCGGCAGCCCGAGTCCCATTCCCCGAGCCTTCGTCGTGCAGAACGGCGAGAAAATCTTGTCCTTTAACTCCGGGGCAATTCCGCTGCCGTTGTCCTGCACGGTTACGACCACGCCGCTCGTTTCATCGCCTTTGCGAATTGATTTCACCGCCAGAGTAATGCGGGGTTTACTTTGGCCGACGGTGGCTTCGGCCGCGTTTGCCACTAAATGAGCAAACGCTTCCGTCAGAGCGATCTCGTCTCCAAAAACTTTTGGCAAGTCGTTAGGCAAATTGATTTCGACCGGTGTCCCATTGCTATCGAAACGTTCTTTCGCGACCTCGAGCGCTTTTTTTACCGACGTCCGCACGTCGATCGATTTCATCACCAGCTCGGGCGGATGGGCGAAGTTGTTGATCTGTGAAATTATTTTGTCGAGCCGGTCAATTTCCTGCACGACGATCTGATTGAAGTCGCGGCGAAAATCAGGGTCTTCGAATCGCTCGGGCAAGAGTTGTGCAAAAGTTTTTATGGCGACTAATGGGTTGCGGATCTCGTGCGACATGCTGGCGGCGAGATCGGTCCAAAAGGCCGCGCGGTCGAGCAGGTCTTGCTTTTGACGCAGACTCTCTTCATTCGTTAGGTCGTGAATCACTGCGACCGCGCCAAGCGGTGTGCGTTGATCAAGCAAACGCCGCGTCTCGACGTGCAACGAGCGACGCGTGTTGGAGTCGATCCATTGTTGCGGCGCAAGATTCGATTTGGACTCGAGCGTTTCGCGCAGGAGCGAGGCGAGCCGACTGCCGACCGATTCCACGGGACGATTAAGAATTTCAGCGGCATCGAGCGAAAGAATTTGTTCCGCGGTCGGATTGAACCACCGCACGATCGCGTCTTCGTCCGTCGCGACGATGCCTGGCGGAATCGATTTGAGAAGCGTTTCAGCGAGCGTTTTTTGCAACGCAACTTCTTCATAAAGCAGGGCGTTTTCCAAAACAGTCGAGACGTGTTCCGCCAGGATCATCAAATTTTCCAAGTCGGGATATTCGAAACGCTGGCCGGTGATGCGATGACCAAAAAAAAGCCAGCCGATGATTCGTCCGCGCGCATGCAGCGGGACGATGACTTCCGCGCCGAACGTATCGAGCGCGCGACGCATGAGCGCGCGCTGCGCTTGATCGGGCGCGTGCAAGAGATTGCTGCGGCAAATCAAATGCGCATGCAATTCGAACCAGCGCACCAGCGGATCGCGCTCGCCGTATTCGACTTCGTAGGTCTCCGGCAAACAGCGCAAACCCGCGCGCAAGCGGTAACGGTCGCCCTGGCGAATGCGGGAAAAAATTCCGACGCGCGTCACGCTAGCGGCATCGGCCACACCTTCCACCACACTGGTGAGCAAAGTTTCGACGTTATCGAAACGACGAAAGACACGAGGGAAACGCAGCAGCGGCATCGTGCTCGAGGGCGACATGGGCCGTTCCGGCATCACTTCTAAACGGCGCGTCGGTTCGACGACGGGAACCAAACTGGAGTGGTCGCGCAACTCGCGGTTCTCTTGCATGAGCCGCAGATGATCGAAACCGCGCGTGACCAGCGCTTGAAATCGACGGCGATCGATTTGCAAATCTTCCGCCGCGTAAATGCCGGCTTCGTCCGCTTCGCGCAACGGTTCGGAGCGCGGAGTGCCGAGGGCGGTGATCAAAATCTCCGGCCACTCTTTCTGAACTTGATCGAGCAGATCGCGCGCATCTTGCGCGCGCAAATCGACAATTAGAAGGGCAGGACTAGCCTGCTGCAAAACGGCATCCAGCCGATCTCCTTCCGCCACATGGCGCACCTGCGCGAGGACGCGAAGAAACGCCTTCACTCTCCGCACCAGGTCGACATCCTGCGAATACAAGATGCAGACCGGTGGAATGCTCATGCGGCCGCGACCTCCTCAACAAACCGCACCAGCGGGAGGAGAATGTGGAAGGAAGTGCCTTTGGCCAGCTCGCTTTCCACTTCGATTTGACCGCCGTGTTCTTGGATAATTCCATGCACCACCGAAAGACCAAGGCCGGTGCCGTAATCTTTCGTGGTGAAGAATGGATCGAAGACATGCGCGAGATGGTCCTCGCGAATTCCTTCGCCATTGTCGCCCACGGTGATGCGCAAAACTTCGCTCGTACCATTGGCGCCATTGGTCGCGAAAGCGAATTCGTTAGCCGAGCCGATTTCCGTCGTCACCGTTAGTTCGCCGCCGTGTTTCATCGCGTCCATGGCATTGAGGAAAAAGTTGAGAAACACCTGTTCGATTTGGTCACCATCAGCGCGAACAGTATCTACATCAGCTTTCCATACTCGAGACAACTTGATTTCTTTTTGGTAGAGCCGGTGCGCCACGAGCATGAGTGATTTTTCCAAAACTTCATGCACATGCAGCGGTTTGAGAAGCGGCTTGGCAGGACGCGCGAAGCGCAGCAGCTGATTGACCAGCGAATCGATGCGGTCGATTTCGTGGCCGATCAAATTGGAAAACGTCTCGCGAAAATCCGAATCCTGATATCGCTCCGGCAGCAGTTGCGCGAAGGTCTTGATCGAAACCAGCGGGTTCTTAATTTCGTGCGCCATACCGGCGGACAACGTGCCGAGACTGGCCAAGCGATCGCTTCGCCGAATCTGCAACTCGAGCCGTTTCAGTGCGGTGATATCGGTCAAGACTACGAGCGCACCGAGCATTTGACCTTCTTGGCCATGAAAAATGGAACTACTCGCGCGCGCGATTACGGTTCCTTCATCGGAATCGAGCTCGAGCTCTTTATTTTCCTGTCGCTCGCCGGAGGTCAGCGTTTCGCGCAAGAGAGTTTGCAACGGTCCGGGAAGATGACCGATCGACTGATCGATCAGCCCATCTGCTTTCATTCCCGTGATCGCGGCCGCTTCCTGATTGAAAACAGAAATACGATTGTCCGCTCCCGCCGCCACGACACCAGTCGTTAGGTTCTGCAGCAGAATCTCGTTGTAGATTTTTGCGTTCTGCACCTCGGTAAATAGCTGCGCATTTTCGATCGCCACCGCCATTTGTCCGCAAAGAACCTGTAGAGCATTCTGCTCCGCGCTCCCGTAAATCCGTCCCGAAAGACGCGGCCCGAGAAGCATCACACCAGCCAGGTGCTCGCGGGAAAAAATCGCCATGGCCACGGCCACTTGCAGTCCTTCCATTTGTTTCGCGACTCGCTCGAGCTGCGGCGTGAGGCGGATACGATGCAACTCATCGAGGACGAGAGGTTCCTGATGTGTTCCCAAATGCGCGATGAGTGCATCGTCTTTACTGAACTCGATTGTGCCCACGCGAGTGCCTGGTTGAACCGCCGGATATTGCTGCACATAACCAATGCGACTGGGCAGCAGAATAAATGCGCGGTCGGTATCGACGGCTTCGGAGATCATGTTGGCGAATTTCTCCAGCAACTCATCGAGAGTGGTAACGGAACGAAGAATCGCAGTCGCCTTGTTAACCGTGGTACGAAAGTCGAGTCGGCGCGATCCGACGAAAAGGCGATCGGCTAGCGTCTGCGACACACCGCGAGCTGGGGCCATGGCAAAGGCGATGACGATGCCGGCTATGATATGAGCGATAGAGGACGCTGCCCCCGGGAACGGCGTTAGCGCTGTTGAAACCAGCCACCAAACAACTCCATAAACCGCGAGAAGGTAAGCGGTCAGTAGGATATAAGCCATGGATCGGCGAAAAAGCTGACCGACGTCCATGATCTTCCGCGTGGTGATGCCGTAGGCGATTACAAGACTGAAAACGACAATTCGAAAAGGAGCTAACCAATTGACGATTGATTGGTGAACGAAATTTCGAAGCAATAATCCAAGAAGAGTGAAAGCAAGAGTTGCGACAGTTCCGATGGAAATGAATGCCAATTCCGTTTTCTCGCGGCCTGAAGCTTTCCGGGCGGCGCTGATGTAGGTGACGAGCAATGCGATGGCCGCGGCGGCGAAATACAACGAGTAAAGGTAAACTCCACTTCCGTAGATTGGGACGGGCGCGCTTGCCCCTTTTCCTTCCGAAAGAACTGCGCCGCGAAGGAAAAACGGGGTCTGACAAATGGCTGTAATCGCCAAGAGGAGAAGAAGCCAAATACGCGTTCGGCGCAGAACGTTGGACCAGGTGTAGTTTGGATGTGAGAGCGAGAGACGTAGTATGTTGAAGACGTATAGGGCGACGGCACCCGCCACCGAAACTTGCCGGATAAAAAACGCTGCGGCCTCGGTGGTCTTGGCAGTAAAGATCAGATAAAGGCACGCCAACCAAGCAACGAATACAATCGAGAGGAGTAGAAACGACTGGTTGGACTTACGGCGCGGATGTGACTGGAAAACGGCCAATCCCAGCGCGAGTTGAAGCACAATCGCCGCAACGGTTGGCGCAATGGCGCTGTTCATTGACCATTCAGGCGCTTCACTGCCATCGTGCTGGCACTTCCGCCAAGGCCGCGCACGTTGATCAGCAAGCGATTCAATTTAACTTTGCGAGGCCGAAAGCGAACGATATCCATGTCGCAAGCTGGATCGAGCACATCGCAATTGGTCGTAGGTGGAATTGTTTGGTGAAGGATACTTAACGCAGAAGCGATTAGCTGAAACGGTCCTCCTGCGGCCAATGCATTTCCGGTAACTCCCTTGATTGAGTTAATGGGAATGGATCGTGCGCGGTCGCCAAAAAATGTCTTGATGACAGCGATTTCGGCCGCATCGAGAATCGGATGTCCGGGACCGTAGGCCGAAATATAGTCCACGTCGTGCGGAGTCCAAGCCGCGTTGCCCAACGCTAAACGCATGGAGTCCTCCAAGCCAGAACCGGGCCGCGCGTGGTTTCGGTCACGCTGTTTGCCGTAGCTGATGATCTCGAGATAAATCTTTGCGCCGCGCGCTTCCGCCCTTTCCAAATTCTCAAGCACCATGATCCCGGCTCCTTCGGAGATGACCCCCGAGTCTCGATCTATATCAAATGGACGGCCTGCCTTTCCAGGCTCGCCGTTTCTTTCGGAACTTAAACCACCCGCGATGAAACTGGCCATAACCAAGGGTGTAATCGGAGCATCCGAACCGCCGGCTACCGCGAGTTCCGCGTCACCGTTGACGATTAAGGCTGCCGCATCGGCCAACGCATCTAACCCAGACGGACAGGCCGAGGTAACCGTCGTTGCGTTGGCACATGCGCCTAGTCTATCTGCAACAACGTTAGCAGGTGCTTGCGGGACAGCGGCAAACGCGGTGGTGGAAGGGGCGCGGTTGGGCCCACTTTCTTGAACGCTTTCAAGCGCACGTTCCAACACGTCCATGGCGTTCATGCTCACGCCGATCACGACGGGCGTCGGACTCGGCAATTGAAGATTCTTTAGATCAAATCCCGCGTCCTTTAGCGCCATCATGCTCGCGGCGTAAGCCAGCTGGGTATGCCGTCCCATTCGCCTGGGTTTCAATTCCGGCTCGATGTAATCGTTGGGATCGAAATCTTTCACTTCGCCCGCAATGCGGCTTCGATATCGCGAAGCATCAAAATGCGTGATCGGCCCGATGCCGCTGCGGCCCGCCATTAATGAATCCCAAAATGCATGCAATCCGGTGCCGTTGGGAGCAAGTATCCCCATACCGGTGATCACGACACGATTGCGTTTGTGCATGGCAACTCTACGGACAACAACAGTTTACTGGCATGTCAAATCTCTTGCGTAAATACCATCGAAAAAATTTGTCTCGATTTTATTCACGGTTATTCACAAGCTTGCATCCTACGCGGTCACATTGTTTGTTGCCCGCCGAAAATTGTGAGCGGTCCATAAAAGGCGCGATTCAGTAGCCCAAACGGCATGGCCTTAGCTTTATTCCCGGCGAAACCAGTATGACCGCTAATACGGACCTGCCACAAATTCTTGTCATCGACGATGAGATGGGCCCGCGCGAAAGCTTGCGCATGCTGCTTAAGCCGAATTACCAGGTTCATACCGCCGACTCTGTCGAAGCCGGGATTCGTCTCCTGCGCGAAAAGCATCCCGACGCCGTTATTACTGACATTCGGATGCCGGGGACAAATGGGATCGATGGCCTGCGACGAATTCGTGAAATTGATCCGCACGTTGCCGTTATCATGCTTACTGGTTTCGGTGCGCTAGAGACTGCACAGGAAGCATTGCGTCTCGGCGCGAACGACTACATCAACAAGCCTTTCGATGCCCGCGAAATGCGCGATGTCATCAGCCGAAACGTTGAGCGCACTCGCACACACCGCACGGGAGAGAACGCGGCCAGCGAAATTCGCGAGCTCAATAATCGTCTCCTCAAGGAACTCGCACAAAAAGAACGGCTAGCCTCCTTAGGCCAGGCTTCCGCCGAGTTTGTGCACGATCTTGGTAATCCGCTGACCATCGTTTGGGGTTATGTCCAGTTGCTCGCGAAGAAATTGGAGCAATCGGAAGAAGGGCAGGTGCAGGAAAGTTCTACCTCGGCCAAAGAACTAAATATCATCGAGCAAAATGTTCGGCTGTGTCGCGAACTCCTCACCATGTGGCAGAGCTACGGCAGCGTGGAAGCCGCGCCGCATAAACCGATCTCTGTCTCAGAAATCGTGCGCGAAGTGGTTAAGGGTGCGAACAGCCTCGCTGCGCAAAGCGGGGTGGAACTGGCAAACGACGTTTGTGAAGACCCATGCACATTGATGGGCGATTCAGTGCAAATTTTCCGCGCGATTCAAAACGTCATCGCCAACGCCATCCAGGCGGCGGCCGACCGTGAGAAGACCGTCAAAGTTTCCTGCACCCAAAAAGATTTTTACGTCGATGTCCGCGTGGAAGACACCGGCAACGGCATTGTGCCCGCGCAGATGAACAAAATCTTCGAACCGTACTTCACGACCAAGCAGGCGAAGAGCGGCACAGGCCTCGGTCTCTACATCACGAAAAAAGTTGTCGAAGACCATAACGGTTCGATCAAAGTCGACAGCACCCCGCAGGTCGGCACGACTTTCACCATCCGTCTTCCGCTCCTGAACGAGTAGGGAATTGTGCCGCGCCTCGTTAGGGCACGGACTTTTGCTTGTAACTAAGCAGCGTTACGTTTTGCTGAGCGCGTGCCGGGCTACCGCATCGCTCCGATTTTTCTGATCCGGGCCGCGGGTGTTCCGTTCGATCATCTCGAGCGACTTGCGACGCCACGCGCGACGGCCGCTGCGCGCGAACTGCTCGTTAGGCAACGCGAATTTGCCGATGCCAAAGCGAACGTGGAGCTGCTGCTCCGCACACGCGATCACGGGTTGAGCGATGAACTTTTTGCCGGATGGCGGAAGGCCATTCGCGCGGGCGCGGTTCCGGCGGCAACCGATCAAACGTCCGGGGCCTTCGCCGTCTGTTGGGAATGCGCCCAAAAGCAGGCGCTCGCAGAAGCGAATTTCAAAAACGTTTTCGAAAATGATTTCTCCCAAGCGCGCCGTTCGCTTTTGCAATCGAGCAAGACGGAGCTTGCGCCCTACCTCGTTTTTGGTGCCGGTGAATTTCGAGATCGTTTGCGCGAGATAGCGAACTTGGATCTCAGTGGCGATTTGCCGCCGCGTAACACTCGGGCGCGTGAACGGGAGCGACATCTACTTCTCTATCTGCAGCGCATTTGCGGAAAGAACGACACATTCAGTCGTTTCGGCCCCTCAGCCTGGGGAAGCATTTCGGCGAAAGGCGAGGGATTAAGTTTTGCCGCCGACGCGCCGATTTCTGCGCGTTCTTCGTTTCTCGAACGCTGGACGGCGCACGCCGTGGCGGCAGCGGTCAATCTGGATGCGGAAGCTAGATTGGAGGTTGCACCGCGTCTCAATCCGACTGGACGGCTCGAAGAGAACGCATTTTTTCTGACCGAGACTAACGAGAGGTTCCTTCTGGATGGGGAAACGCTCCGCGCCCTGGCAGTTTGCGACGGTCAGAAGCCGGCGCATGAAATTTCTCTCACACCCGAACGGCTTCAGTTTCTCGCGCGACAAGGAATCATTCGCTGGCAACTGGAGGTTCCCGCGCTGGAACCGCTGGCGTTCGACCGACTGCTCGCGGAGGTGCGCGCCTGGCGCGATAATTCAGTGCGGGCGCGCTGGCTGGAGCTACTCGAACCACTGGAGCAATCGGCCGAAAAATTTTGCCTAACAAGTGATGTCTCGCAGCGCCTTGCGCTCATGAACGGCGCGCGTGACCGCCTAACGAGTTTGGGCTCCGTCCAGAAAGGATCGCAGCGCGCGCTCTACACCGCGGCTAACCCCGTCGCCGAAGAATGTTTTCAGGATTCGCGAACGATTTTGAGCGAGGCGATGGCGGAACAATTTGCCCGTGATGCCGAGCCGTGGATCGATCTCTGGCGCGACACTTACGCTTACGTCGCTAGTCGGGTGTCAGCGGGGTTGCGTGATCTTCTCGCTTCGACCCCGAAACAAGACGGCGTCGTTCCGCTGCCGGCGTTTCTGCGCCATTGCGCGAACAACCAACTCCCGCTCACCGCGCACGGCACAATCGTCTTTGCCCACAAAGCATTCCAGGAAATCAAAGCAGCCTTTCGGGAACAAATCGACTCACGTGGCGAACTTGAAGAAGTGGAACTAACTGCGGAAGATTGTCATCTCGTTAGGCGAAATTTCGAATATCCGAAGTTCGACGAATACACGTTCCCTTCCGCTGACCTGCAAATTTCTGCGTCTTCTTCCGCAGCGATTGCGCGGAATGAATACCAATGGGTCCTGGCCGAGTTGCATCCGCCGCTGGCGCTGATCCATCATTGCTTTTTTTGGAGCTGTCCGGATCGCTCCGCTCTTTCGCGCGCCTTGGAATCAACCATGAATGGGCGTCCGCATTTTCATTTCGGCGTGACCGCCGCCGACCTGACAGCGCATACCACGGTTCGAATTTTTGATGCGCTGCCCGATCTTACTCACTTCATCTCCGCGCAAAAAGGGCTTCCAAGTTATCAAACGATACCTCCTGCCGAAGCGGAAGTTTATGTCGATGAAACGAGCGGTGACGTTTGCCTGCGCCAGCGCGAGACGAAAAAATTTCTCGGCTCCTTTGCGCGCGCCTGGCTCATTCCACTTGGCTTTCATCCATTTCATTTCGGGCGCCCACAGCACATGCCGCGCTTGCGCTGCGGCAGTGTCATTGTGCAACGTCGCGCCTGGACGGTTCACCTGGGTGAGCTCGCTCCCGGAAATTATTCGGGCGTGTCGCGCGATCTCATTCTGGCCGTCGAGCGTCTCCGCGCAGAAAAACAATGGCCGCGCTATATCTATGTTCGTCCGACCGAACAAGCGTTACGACGCAGTGGAGGCGAGGGGCGCGACAAGGACACGAAGCCGATCTACATCGATCTCGAGAGCTATCTTTCGTTGGAAATTTTTCACCGCTGGCTAACAAAATCCGGCGAGTTGGAAGTGACGGAAATGTTGCCCGATCCGGATCACCTTTGCTGGGAGGAATCGGGCGGACGTCGCACGTTTGAATTGCGCACCTTGATCGTCCCGCGCACATGAAGATCGTTGCGCTGGCGAATCAAAAGGGCGGCGTAGGAAAAACGACGACGGCGGTAAATCTCGGCTATGCGCTGGCCAAACGCGGCTTGCGTATTCTCATCGTCGATCTCGATCCGCAGGGAAATGCCACCAGTTCGTTCGGTTTGCAGGAGTTGGAAGGGGAGAGTCTTTACGACGTCTTTCTTGGGGAAACTTCCATCGTGGACAAAGTTTTGCCGACGCGGCTGGAAGGATTGTTTTTGATTCCGGCTGACCTCGATCTGGTCGGCGCGGAGATCGAAGTGGCGCGGAAGGATGATCACCTCACGCGACTCCGGCAAATTCTTGAACCTTTTCGCAACGACCAAACATTCGATTTTGTTCTGCTCGATTGCCCGCCTTCGTTAGGCATTTTGATGACGAATGCACTGGCGGCGGCGGACGAATTGCTCACGCCGATTCAATGCGAATTTTTTGCGCTCGAAGGATTGGTGAAGATCGTGCGCGTGCTCGAACAGATCCGCGAATCGGGTGCGAATGATCACATCGAGCTCACGGGAATTGTCATGACGATGTTTGATGCGCGCACGAACTTGAGCGCCCAAGTGGTGGCCGACGTGCGAGAACATTTCGGCGAACGCGTTTACCAGACGACGATTCCGCGCACGGTGCGTTTGAGTGAAGCGCCGAGTTTTGGAAAGTCGATTTTCGAATACGATAGGAACGGCCCGGGCGCACGTGCCTACGACTCGTTAGCCAGGGAATTTATCGAGCGGCATTTGTAGCCGCGTCCCTATGGGACGCGCCCGATGGGCGTGACCAGCAGCGCTCGAATTACCGTGGATGCACAATGAGCGCGTCCCATAGGGACGCGGCTACACCTGTTACGAACACAGGCAACTCTTTTCGGTTCGTGGGCGTAATTTAAGGGAATGGATTTACCGACCAAGCTGGCGATTCTTGCTGATGCCGCCAAGTACGATGCCTCCTGTGCGAGCAGCGGAACGACCAAGCGCAATTCGCGCAAAGGCGGCCTCGGTTCCACGACCGGTTCTGGAATTTGCCACAGCTACACGCCGGATGGTCGCTGCGTTTCGTTGCTGAAAATCCTGCTTACCAACTACTGCATTTACGACTGCCTTTACTGCATCAATCGCATTTCGAGCGATGTGCGCCGCGCGCGTTTTACCGCGGAAGAAGTCGTTAGGCTGACGCTCGATTTTTATCGGCGCAATTACATCGAAGGGTTGTTTCTCAGCTCAGGCGTCATTCGCAATCCCGATTACACCATGGAGCAAGTCGTAGCCGTGGCGCGCACCTTACGCATTGAACATCAGTTTCGCGGCTACATTCATCTCAAGACGATTCCGGAAGCATCGCAGGAATTGATCGCGGAAGCCGGGCACTGGGCGGACCGGATTAGTATCAACATTGAGTTGCCGACGAACATCGCGCTCGAAGAACTCGCGCCACAGAAAAATTTCGCGCGTACCGAAGCAGCGATGAGCGAAATCAAGGCGCGAATCATCGAAGCGAAGGCAGAAAAACAGAAATTCGCGCCCGCCGGACAGAGCACGCAAATGATCGTCGGCGCGACCGACGCCAACGACGCGACAATTTTGCAGCAGGCAAGTTCGCTCTATGCGAAGCAGAAATTGAAGCGCGTTTATTACTCGGCCTTTAGTCCGATTCCTGACGCTTCGACGAAACTTCCGCTAATCGCGCCGCCCCTCGTGCGCGAGCATCGATTGTATCAGGCCGATTGGCTGGTGCGCTTTTATGGATTCAAGGCCGACGAATTAACTACCGCAGCCGCGCCGAATCTCGATCTTGCGATCGATCCGAAACTTTCCTGGGCATTGCGTCATCGGCATTTGTTCCCGATCGATTTGAACAAGGCGCCGCGCGAGATGCTGCTTCGTGTTCCGGGTCTCGGAACAAAATCTGTCGAGCGCATTGTCCGTGTGCGGCCTTGGCACAAATTGCGGCTGGACGATTTACCGCGGCTGCATCTGTCGGTGAAGAAGGTAATGCCCTTCGTGATCACGGCCGACTGCAACTCCGCGAATCTTGCGATCGATCGCGCCGATCTTGCGCAGCGTGTCCAACCCGCCAAGCAGCTCGATCTTTTCGGCGTCGAATCGTCCGTGCTCACCGGCCAACTGTAGAATTGGAACAGGTCACGTTTCGTCCCACCTTTCCGGATTGGCAGAAGGCGGCGCGAAGCGCGCTGCAGCGGAATATTTCGCCGAACGCTATTGTCTGGCAGGAGTTGTTAGGCAACGAACCTGCGCTCGACATTTTCGAGGAACCGGAAATCTTGCCTAACGAGCAGTCGTCGCCGCAATTTCGTGTGCCGAAGGCTTTCGTGGATTCGGCGCGAACGATTTCGATGAACCGCGATGCGCGCCGATGGGCTTTGCTTTATCGCATTTTGTGGCGGCTCACGCATGGCGAACCGAAACTGCTCGAAGTTGCGGTCGATCCCGACGTCGCACTCGCAGCGGATCTCGCGAAAGCGATACGGCGCGACATACATAAGATGCGCGCTTTCGTTCGCTTTCGTGAAGTGGAACACGAGGGCGAGAAATGGTTCGTTGCCTGGTTCGAACCGGGGCATCACATCGTCGAAGCAAACGCGAAATTTTTCGTGGATCGTTTCGCCTCCATGCGCTGGTCAATTCTGACGCCGGATCAGTGCGCGCATTGGGATGGGCGCCAGGCAATATTCACTGGAGGCGTCGCTAAATCCCAGGCGCCATCCGATGATAATGTCGAAGCGCTTTGGCTGACCTATTACGCGAATATATTCAATCCCGGCCGCGTAAAAGTGCACGCGATGCGGGCGGAGATGCCGAAGAAATATTGGAACAATTTACCGGAAGCGACGCTGATTCCTTCGTTGATCGAAGAGGCGCCGCGACGCGTGGATGAAATGATGAAACGCAGTGGAGAAAAAATCGCGCAGCAGGGAGAAGATGTCTGGCGTCCTGCGCCGGCGCCTGACACGACGAGTTTGCGCGCGTTGGCTACCGCGGCGAAAGCCTGCACCGCTTGTCCGTTATATAAGAATGCGACGCAGACGGTTTTCGGCGAAGGCCTCAAAAACGCGCGCATGATTTTGGTCGGCGAACAGCCGGGCGATTACGAAGATGTGAAAGGAAAACCGTTTGTCGGACCGGCCGGGCAATTGCTCGATCGCGCGCTGGCCGAAGCGCGGGGATCGATCGCGCGGAAGTTTATGTGACCAATGCGGTGAAACATTTCAAATGGGAACCCCGCGGCAAACGTCGCATCCATCAAAAACCAAACTCGCGCGACATCGCGGCCTGCCGGCCCTGGC
>JALZAX010000246.1 GCA_030948055.1 Verrucomicrobiota bacterium
CCGATCAGAACTGCGGGCGTGGCCAGAAGCAGATAACGGCAGGCGACGCGAATGGAATCGCGCGCACGCGTCGTCGTCCTTTCGGGAAAACGACACGTGTCCGCAAGAGGAGAAGCCGCGGCGATTGACACTGCAGAAGGCTGAGCAGCGGTTATGCCAGAGAGCGGCGCGAGAAGGCCGATTGTCTTTCACGCAATTTGCTAGATTCTTCGATCATGCTGCCTAACGACCGCCGCCCATTATTTTTCGCGCTGTGCGCGGTGCTGGCGGTCGGGATCTTCCTGCGCTTGCCTGCGAATCTTTTCGAGAAAAACGGGACGCTCCATGCGCTGGCCAGGTTGCATCCGAACCCCGGCTTCAGCGGCACCGGTTTCGACGAAAGTTTGTATCGCGGTTACGTCAACAGCGTCATTCGCGGAGGCCTAACGAGTTATCCCGACATCGTCGATCACTACATCGAAGTTCAGAAAACGCTCACCGGTTCCATCCTCCCGCCGATGCGTTTTCTCTACATCTTTTCGGCCTACCTCTGGCACCAACTTTTCGGAACCGAAGCGCTACTCGCGCTGCATTACGTCGCGTCGTTCTTTGGAATTCTTTCGTTGCTACTCGCGGCAATTTTTGCCTGGCGATTGAAAGGGCCGGAATGCGCTCTCGCTGTTTCCGCTCTGGTCGCTTTCGCTCCGACACAAATTCACATGTCGCAACACGCGCTGGTCGATGGCTTCTTCGCTTTCTGGGCGCTTTTCACGCTTTGGTTGTTCTGGGAAAATCTGCGCGCGCCGCGCAATTGGCGCTGGCTAGTTCCATACACCTGCGGTCTCTGCCTGATGGTCGTGACAAAGGAGAACGCCGCTTTTGTTTACTTCGCGTTACTCGTTTTGCTCGTTCTCAATCGCTGGTGCAACTGGGGCGTCGTTACGCGCGAACTTCTGGCCTGCACGTTTATTGGTCCTCTGCTCGGCTTCGTTGTTTTGGTTTTTCTCGCCGGCGGCTTAGCGACGCTGCGCGAAACTTATCAGCTGTCCGTGAGCAAGAACTACCATCTGGTCTACGCCATCGTCACTGGCGATGGGCCGTGGCACCGTTATATCGTTGATCTACTACTCGTTAGTCCAATCGTCGTTCTGCTCGCCATTGGAAGTTTGTTTCGCCTCGATCGTACCAAGAAGCCGGAACTATTTCTGACCGTCTTCATTGGGGCCAGTTACCTGGTGATGTGCAATCTGAAATACGGTATGAATCTGCGCTACGCCAACATGTGGGACATGCCGCTGCGCGTGCTGGCCTTCAGCTGCCTAACGAGTCTGGTCGCGTCTTTCGCGCGTTATCGCACAACGCTCCTGTGCGGAGCGGTCGCTCTCATCTGCGCGGTGGAGATGCGACAATACATTTTGCTCTTCGTCGATTATCCGCTTTATGAATTAGTCAGCGAAGGATTACTCCGCGCATTGCAGATTCTGAAATCTGCGCCGCCGAATCCTTGAACTCGTTAGGCAGACTTGCCTAAGACCGCATTCGCCGTCTCGAGCAGCGCCTTGTCGTCGTTCTCGTTCAGATCCGCCAGGAAGCGCCGCGTGCGCGAGAGCGATTGCCGCAGGAATAACTCCGCCGCGCGATGGTTTTCCGGCGAAGCACTGCCGTTCTGGCTGATGCCCTGCAATTCGGAATCGTAACGACTTAAGACGCAGGCGGAGGCGAACATTTCCATCGCGGAATTCGCGATGCGCTCCTGCACCAACTGCATGTCGAGGATCGGCTCGCGGTAAGTGATCAGCGCCTTGTTCACTGCCAGATTGAATCGCCAAATCATGCGACCGAGTTGCCCCGAATAACCGCGCAGCTTTTCGCTCTTCACTGGCACGCTGGCGACTTTCACTGTGGCGCCGAGTCGATTCATACCCGCGCCCCAAGCTTTGATTCCGCCGGAACGCCACGGCTTCATCATGGTGTCGTAGATTTCTTTGAACTCCATGCCCGGCCCGCGCATACCGACGAGCGCGATGAAGGACGTGAGCACTTCGTTGCTGCCTTCGCCGATTTGATTGATGCGCGCGTCGCGCAATATGCGGCCGAGCGGCGAGTCGTTGAAATAGGCGGAGCCACCGTGGATTTGGAAGGTGTCGTTAACCGCTTCCCACAACCGCTCGGTGGTGAAGACTTTTAGCATCGCGGTTTCGATCATGTAATCCTCGAGACCACGATCGATGAGCGACGCGGTCACAACCGTCATCGCTTCCATGGCGTAAACATCCGCCGCCATGCGTCCGATTTTTTTCTTCACCAAATCGAAATCGCCCAGGGTCTTCTTGAACTGCTTGCGCTGGTTGGCGTGCTCGACCGCGAGACGCAGACAGGTTTTGGCCGCGCCGGTGCAGCAGGCGCCGAAAGTGGTGCGACCGAAATCCAAAACGGTCAGCGCGACGCGCAGACCTTTACCGAGCGGGCCGAGAATATTTTCCTTCGGCACTTTCATGCCGCGCATGGCGAAGCGGCCGGTGGCGGTACCTTGAATGCCAAGCTTCGGCATGCGCGCCTCGATCATTTCGAATCCGGGCATGTCGGGTGTGACGAGAAACGCAGTGATTGCGTCTTTGCCGGGTTTTCCGGGAACAGGCGTCCGCGCCATCACGGTCAGTACCTGCGCGATGGAAGCGTTGGTGATGTAGCGCTTCTCGCCATTCAAAATGTAATGCGAACCATCTTCGCTTGGCGTCGCCGTCGTTTGAACATTCGCCGCATCGGAACCAGCCTCCTTCTCCGTCAATGCGAAGGCCGCGAGCTGGTGTCCGCTAACTAGCGGGGGCAGCCAGCGTTGTTTCTGTTCTTGTGTGCCGAAGAGCAACAAGGCGCGAATACCGATCGAATGATGAGCGTTGGTGAAAACAGAAGTCGACGCGCAACGTTTGCCAATTTCCTCCAACACCCTGCAGTAAGCCATCTGCGTAAAACCACGTCCGCCAAATTCCTTCGGCGCCGTCATGCCAAGAACACCGACATGCGCGAGTCCGTCGATCACGCTGCGCGGAATGTCCTCCGTCCGGTCGATTTCTTCCGGATCGAGATTCTGCTCCAGAAATTGCCGCACTTCCGTCACTGCAGCGTCGAGGTCTTTTTGCTGGGCGGCCGAGTGGCGCGGGTACGGACTCACCCAGTCCGAAACAAAACGCCCCAGGAAAAGTCCTTTCGCAAAACCGAGCGCTTCCGGGCCGGTGAAGAGCAACTCTTCCGCTTCCTTGATTTCCTTCTGCCGCTGAATCTCTGCCTCGTTCATAATTTCAAAATCGTCGATTGATTATGCGCGACGCCAAACTAACCGCGCACGACGGGCAGGGCGATCGGCCGCTAAAACCCGTCGGAATAAGTCGTGGAGTCTTGCCCTTCTGACAACCGGAATTTACCTATAGCGGTTCATCCTATGAAGCACGCCACCTTCCTTCTCACTCTTGTCCTTGCCGCCGCGAGAATTGTTTCCGCGGAAGACGACACGGCGAAAACCCTCCACGCCTTCTTCGATGCGGAATGGGATTACCAGATGGAACAAAATCCGACGCGCGCGTCCAGCATGGGCGACCGGCGTTGGAACGATCGCTGGGATGACGACAGTCTGGATGCAATTCACAAGCGGGAAGACCACGCGAAAGATGTGCTGCAACGTTTTGGAAAAATCGATCGCGCCAAACTTTCGGTCGCCGATCAGCTTAACTACGACCTCTTCAAAAAGAATCTGGAGCAGGACATCGCGGGCTTTCGCTTTCGCATGTACCTCCTGCCGATCAATCAACGCGGTGGGATTCAGACCGCGGATGAACTGACCGAGCAGCTACGATTCGAGACGGTCAAGGATTACGAAGATTGGATCGCACGCTTGCGTTCATTCGCGGCCCATATGGATCAGCAGATCGCGCTCATGCGCGAAGGCGCGAAAGCCAAAATCATGTGGCCGAAAGCAGTGATGGATCGCGTGCCGGCGCAGATCGACAAACAGATCGTGACCGAGGCGGAGGCGAGTCCCTTCTTCAAGCCATTCAAGAAATTTTCCAAGGACATCGCGGAAACCGATCGCGATCGCCTAACCAACGCGGCCAAGGAAGCAATCACCGCCAGTGTGATTCCGTCATTTCAAAAACTGAAGAGCTATTACACGGCCGAATATTTGCCGGCATGTCTCCCGCAGGTCGGCGTCTGGCAAATGCCGGATGGTGGCGATCTCTACACTTATCTGGCGAAGCGTTACACCACCACTGACCTCACGCCGCAACAGATTCACGAGAAAGGTTTGAGCGAAGTGGCGCGCATTCGCGGCGAAATGGATGCGATTATCAAGAAGGTCGGCTTCACCGGCACGCGCGCGGAATTTTTTGAAAAACTCCGGACCGATCCGCAATTTTTCTACAAGACGCCCGAGGAATTGTTCGAGGCATATCAGGCACTCGCCAAACGCATCGATCCAA
>JALZAX010000247.1 GCA_030948055.1 Verrucomicrobiota bacterium
ATTCAGAGGGGCCGGCCAAGCAGAAAGCTAGCGCCGCGGCTTTATTCACCGATCGACTAACTCCTCCAGCATATCGAGCGGCAACACCATTCGTTAGGCAAACGTCGTGGAATTCGCGGATGTTCGCGACGATGGGCGAGCTTATAACTCAGCGCTACCACGGTCGGCGGCCTAACGAATAGTGTGCCGATCGCCGCCGCGATCTGGTCGGGCGTGTAGGACTTGCTACGCACCGCAGAAGCTGAGTGAGCTTTGTAGAATGAGAACTGCGTTGGCGAAGCGAAAGATCATCATCCCGTAGGATAAGGCGCGCAAAAAACCCGCGTTATCCGCGGCCGCTAAGATGAAACTGGGGTTGGAGCGCCGCCTTACTGCCCTGGGCACGATCCGATGGGGTCGCCGTGATCTACGTGTCTCTGATACTCCGCATTGTTGCACGGGAAGGTAAGCGTCAACCTTCTTTTGTGGCACACCTTGAATTCGAGGCCAGGCGCGGGTGGGAGCGCGGGCGTGCTTGCCGGTGGCACTCGGTTCAGGGTTGCCTGTTCGTAGGCATAGCCGAGGGCAATCAGTCGGGGTTCCGAGAAGGCCGGACCGGTAAAGGTGATTGTCTGCGGGAAGGGGTTTGCGATCGGCGGATCACCAGGTCCGGCGACAATAAATCCTCCCGGAACGGTGACGCTCGGGAAGCCGGCTTTGGCTGGGGCGGCGGCGAAGAAGTTTCCCACGGAGATGATCGC
Organism: Verrucomicrobiota bacterium; assembly: GCA_030948055.1. Taxonomy (GTDB): domain Bacteria; phylum Verrucomicrobiota; class Verrucomicrobiia; order Chthoniobacterales; family UBA10450; genus JACCTI01. Next base: position 741 of record JALZAX010000247.1, read on the forward strand.
ATCGACCTGGTTATCACCGGTTGCGTTGAAGAGCGCGTTCAGAGCATCGCGTGAACGCACGAGATCCAAGGCGCGGTCTTGCTGGTAACGCATGGTATCGGCGCTTCCCGGAGAGATGTCTACCATGGCCGCGGCTTCTGCGATGGCCTGGCCGTATCTCATCGGCGGAATGTAGGCAGCGTTGAATGCGACGATCTCGGCCAGGCTATGATTGAGCGCCGACGGGTGCTCGGCCAGGTACGCATTCAGATCGCGTTTGAAGCCGTAGAGCAGCACGGACGAACATTGCAGGGCCGGCGGCGCCGGTATCGCCGGCAATGGATAGCTCACGCAGGTGCCAAGTTGAGCCGGAATATCCGTTGCGGCGAGGATACGAACTGTTGCTCCCTGCGCTCGCAGAGCCGCGACCGCATTGTCGAGCAGTCCCTGACGATTTGCCGGGAGTGGGTTTACCGGCGTGAAGACCGCGAGACGCGCGCCTTGCAGCGCATTCTTATTAAGGAACTGCTTGTAGTCGTCGAAGCAATTACCCGCGGTCAGACACGCCGCCGTCGCCGGATCTTTCGGATCAAAACCTTGCAACACTCCGAGCACAATCGCCGCGTCAGTCACCGTGCGCGTGATCGGTCCGGCGGTGTCCTGATCCGCCGTGATCGGAATGATGCCGTGACGACTAACGAGTCCTACCGTCGGCTTGATCCCGACAACGCCGTTCGCGCTCGCCGGACTTAAGATCGAGCCCGATGTTTCCGTGCCGACCGCGACTGCGGCGAGGTTCGCGTTTACGCTGATGCCAGGACCGGAACTCGATCCGCCGGTTTGCAACACAGGGCGTCCGTCATTAAACGGCGGTGTCGTGCGCGGATCGGGGCGCGGGTCATACGGATTGAATCCAAATCCCCCTAACGAGCTGTAGCCCGTCGGCATCCCGATCGCGAGGAAGTTTGCATACTCGGTCAGCGTGCCTTTTCCCATGATGAGGGCACCGGCCGCCCGAAGTTTTTTGGTGATGAATGCATCCTCGGGTGGGATCGATCCGCGCAGCGCCACACTGCCCGCGGTCGTCGGCATGTCGGCGGTGTCGATATTATCTTTGAGCAATACCGGAACGCCGAAGAGCGGTCCCTGAACACTGTGTCGCGCATCGAGCTGCCGCGCTTGATCGAGCACGTTCGGGTTCAAATAAAGATATGCGTTAATACCCGGCGCGCCTGGGCCGGTCTTATCGTAGGCGGCGATCCGCGCCAGATATAACTTCGTCAAATCCTCAACCGAAATAACTCCGGCCAGCAGCGCCTGCTCGATCTGCGGCACGGTTGTTTCCAAGACTTCAAAAGTCGCGCATTGGCCGGCAGCACTCTGCTCGGCGCGCGTGGGCGATGCGGCCAGAACAAGAGCCGCGCAGGAACCGAAGAACAAAACGGATGGCTTCATATTAGGACTCCTCCTTGGTTGACGATCGTAGGAACAACTAACAATCCACTTTTTCTCACCCGCCGAGTCAATCCAGAAATCAAACTCAGGCGTGACCTGCTTTTTCCGCTCCGAGCCCGTACTCGCGCGCACACTCAGCTCGGCGAACTTCGCTTCCGCGTCCGGTTCGCGCCTAACGAGTGATCCGAGGAACGCGCCGAGAAATCCGCGCGGATACTGACGATGCCAGGATTTTTCAGCGGAAAGAGCAGCAATGCACCATTCGTTAGGCAGACATCGTGGAATTCGCGGATGTCCGCGATGACAGCGAAGGTTTTAGTTCACTGCTATCGCCGCCGGCGGTCTAACGAATAGCGTGCTGATGGCCGCGGCGATGAGAAGTGCGGCCGAGCAATAATAGGCAAAGGCGAAACTGTGCGTTTGGTCGAAAACTTTTCCGGCCAGGAGTGAAAGCGTGAAACCCCCGAGCCCCCAGGCGGTGAAGACCAGCCCGTAATTCACGCCGAAATTTTTCAGCCCATAGAAATCCTTCGTAATCGAGGGGAAGAGCGCGAGGTTCGCGCCGTAGTTCGCGCCGATCAGAGTGGAGAGCACGATCAAAAATGGTGTACTCCCGAGCGGACTGCCTGTGCTCGCCCGCGACAACAACAAGATCAACACCGCCTGTACGACGAAACAGATGAACAACGTCGCGCGCCGTCCGATCTTATCCGACAACGTCCCAGCCGCGATGCGTCCGCAACCATTGCCGATCGCGAGACAAGCCACGAGAATGAATCCGAGACTCACGCCCGCCTGCACGTCCACGATCTTGGCCAGCTTCGAGATGATCATTAATCCGGCGCCTGCACCGCAGGCGTACATGAACCAGAGAAGATAAAACTGCGGCGTCTTCAGAACTTCGCCGGGCGTGAAATCGATCTTGTTACTCGCGGCACCGCGCGTCACTGGAATTGATCCGGCCGGAACGAAACCAGCAGGTGGTGATTTGAGGAGCTGCGCAAGAAGAGTCACCACCACAAGAAATCCGAGGCCTAACCAAAGCATTGTTTTCGAGATGCCATTGTTATCGATCAACCACGCTGCCAATGGCGCGATGTAGACACTGGCCAATCCGAAACCAGACACAACCAGGCCGGCGATCGCGCCCGTGCGCGCGGCGGGAAACCATTTCACCGCAGGCGGTGTGGTCGATGCGTAACCGCAGCCGAAGCCAATTCCTGCCAGCACACCAAAACCGATGACGAAACCCATCGGCGAAGTGGTGAAGCTCGCGTAAATTAATCCAAGCCCGACGAGCAGACCGCCCGCCGTCGCCACAAATCGCGGACCGATGCGATCCTGCATTCTTCCGGCCGGCACCATGACGAGAGAAAAGATCAGACACGCGACCGAGTAAGGCAGCGAGCGATCGGCCTCCGACCAACCCCAATCCGCTGGGATTTTCTTGCTAATCACACTCCACGAATAGAGAACCCCGAGGGCGAGATTGATGCCGAGTCCGGCAAAGACGACAGACCAGCCATGGTTCTTCAAAGGTAATTGTTCGGAAGAGCTCATAGTTAGAATCGAACGAAGAGATGCGACGCGAGCGTTATCCTGTTTTCAATCTCAAAGGACAATCAACTTCGTCCGCGCGTGAAGGCTTCGATCTGCGTCGGGCTCTCGGCTTGCTCCAGATCGTGCTAATTCTCCTCGCGCCTTCAATCTGGCTGCTGGCGACAATTCCCCCGCTCTGGCGCGACGCGGACGCGTATCATCAGCTGCTCTTTTCGCCCGCGCGAGCGACGCTTGAAGGTCACGGCATGCTTTACGGAATGGTCGCGCGCATCCCACTCTATCTCGGCGCATGGTTTGAGGGGGTCTTGCCTAACGAGTCGTTCTTCAATCATGCGCGACTCACCGATACCGGCATTCTCCTGCTCATCGCCGGACAACATCTTGCGCTCTGCGTTGGCGCCTTCGCTCTCGTCATCACAGCCACGCAAAGTCTTTGGTGCCGAATTTTCCTCGCACTGTTTTTCGCGGGCAACTCCATCTTCTACACCCTGGCCCACTGCGTAGGGTCGGAAACTCTGAGCCTGCTCTGCACACTCGCACTTACTGTGGCGGGTCTGCGTTTGCTTAAATGGCCACTCCATTTCCGGCGATGGATTTTTTTCGCGCTGGCCCTTCTCGCCTGCATCCTCACGCGTCACGCCAACCTATTCCTGCTTCTCCCGCTTCCACTCGCGTTTCTGCTGGTGGCCGGACAACGCCGCTCACTCCA
>JALZAX010000018.1 GCA_030948055.1 Verrucomicrobiota bacterium
AAACAAAATCGGCACGCAAGCGGATCTGGCCGCGACTTCCGAACCAGCCGCGCAGTCAGTGGCGCCGCTGCTTCCGCAGAATTCGGGACCCGCGGAACCGAGTGTAGAAATCGGCGCAGGCACCGCGCGTTTGCCCGTTCCGAGCGAAAGCGAAAAACGTCCGGCGGCGACGCCGGCAATAGCGGCCGCCACTGCACCGAGTGACGCTGCGATCAAGAAGGCGACCAAGGAATTACAAGACAAAGTCGACCAACTTCAGGCCGAACTGCAGAAGTCCCGTTCGCAAATCACTTCGGTGCAAAAAGAGAAGGAAGCGATCAACGGCAAACTGCAGGATACCAATTCCAAGCTCGAAAAAGCTCAGGCTGATTTACAAAAGGCACACGGAGCCGAGAAGACCGCGCGCGATCAGCTCGCCACCGCGCAGGAGTCATTAAAGAAAATCCAAACCGGCGGGAATACAGACGCGAAAGCCTCCGAGGCGTTGAAGGCCGAGATCGCACAGTTGAAGAAAGCACTCGCTTCTGCTGAGCAAGGGCGCACGGCTGCGGAAAAAGAGAAAGATGCTGCGAACGCGAAAGCGAACGACGCGAGCGTGCAGATCGAAAGCGTCACCAAGGAGCGCGATCAGTTGGTGGCCGATTTGAAGAATTCCAAACAAGCTGCTGATCGCGTGCAAGCGCTGGTGGCGGAGAATTCTGATCTGCAAAAGAAATTGGCCGACGCGGAAAAACAGGTACGCGAAATCAGCGAAGACAAACCGCAGAAGGAACAGGAAGTCGCGGACGTCCGGCGGCAGGTGGAACAACTGAAACAACAACTCGCCTCGAGCCAGAAGCAGAATCAGGAATTTGAAACGACCATCACTGAGCTGCGCCAGCAATTGGAAGACACCAACACGCAATTAACCCAGGCGAAAACAACTGGCGCCAATCCGGAAGAGACCGCCCGTCTGACAAAAGAAAACGATATGCTGCGTGCGATTGTTATGCGCGAACGCCAGGAAGAAGCGCGTCGCGACCAAGCGAAGCGTTTGATGCTGGCCGAATTCGACAAGCTTCAGATCAAATCGGAAACGCTCAATCAGCAGATCGAATTGCTCGCTCAACCCGTGACGAAGTTGAGTGCGGAAGAGCTAGCCTTGCTCCGCCAGCCGCTTGTCGCTACTTCCGACACGAATCCTTCCGGTGTGACCGCGAGTTTCGCCATGGCGAAACCCGGAGCACCTTCTAGCACGCCGGGTCCAAATGTGGAAACGACCTTCAAGCCAAGCGTCCCTGAGGAACTGGTCCCGCTGGCGCGTGACGCGAAAGCGAATTTCGACAACGGAAAATTCCGCGCCGCGGAAAAAAACTACGACGAAATCCTAACGAAGAGCCCGAACAATCTTTATGCGCTTTCAAATCTCGGCGCCGTTTATTTCCGGACCGGTCGGCTGAAAGCGGCCGAGCTGACCTTGAAGAAAGCGGTCACGCTCGCGCCGAAGGATGAATTTTCCCGGCGCACGCTCGGCATCGTTTATTACCGACAGGCAAAATTCGACGACGCCGTGACTGAGCTAACCAAAGCGCTCGCGATTAATCCCAAAAGCTTTATCGCGCACAATTATCTCGGCATCACCGCGAGCGAGAAGGGGTGGCAGGAAGCTGCGGAAAAAGAAATGCTCGAAGCGATCGCCGCCAATCCGGATTACGTGGATGCGCATTACAATCTCGCGGTCATCTACGCGACCAATAAGCCGCCCGCGAAAGAATTGGCCAAGCGGCATTACGCGAAGGCGAAAGAACTCGGCGCCGAGTCGAATCCGTCGCTGGAGAAGTTGATTCAGTAAGGCGAAGTGCGAGTGCCGAATTGCGAATGTCGAAGTGAATTGAAGATCAAATGACGAATTCCGAAGTTAGATCACCGAGTTCGACGTTCGGAAATCGAAATTTGCACGTCGTTCCGTTTCGCCGTTTTGCGTGATGCGACGATAATTGCGACCAGCTGATTCGCTTCGTCGAGAAGGCGAGCGAGTTCGGTGGCAGTTTGCGAGTTGATCTTGAGGCGACGAATGCGAGCTATGTCGCCGATCATCTCGAGCCAGAAAACGCTTTCGTCTGCCTCCTCTTCGACTGTTCCCAGCTTCGCCACGAAGTCCGGTTTCGATTTTCCCCGACATGCGGCCCGGTAGTTGGCTGCGACAGAACTGGGCGACCGAATGAGTTGACTAATGACGTGACGAGTTTCGGCCACCTGTGGGACATCTGCGCACAACGAGATGACATCCAGCGCAAAGCGTTTTGTTCGCTGCTTTAATTCTTCACTCATTATACAAATTGCGAATGTCCTTTCCAACTTCGAAATCTTGGCGATCGCAGTTTAGATTTCGCGAGGCATTCGATGCCACTACATTCCAAATTCCAACTTCGAGATTAGCCCTCCGTTTAGCCCGCGAACTTCCGCATTCGAACTTCTACCATTTCACTTCCAAATTCGAAATTCGCACCTCGAACTTATGCTAAAGCCGTTCCTGACCGCGAACTGGCGTTACCTCGCCATGCTCAACTTCGCGGTCGATCCGAAGTTGCTCGAGCCCCATGTTCCGGTCGGAACGGAACTCGATTTTTTCCACGGCGAGACATACGTCAGCGTGGTCGGTTTCTTGTTCTATCACACCGTCGTTCTCGGTCTGCCGATTCCGCGGCATCGCAATTTCGAAGAAGTGAATCTCCGTTTCTATGTGCGCAAAAAATCAGCCGACACCTGGCGCCGCGGTGTTGTTTTCATTCGCGAACTGGTTCCGAAAATTGCCATCGCCGTAACGGCGCGCGTCTTTTACGGCGAACCGTATCTCGCGTTACCGATGCGCAGCGAGGTCGAAGAGAAGGACGGCATGGTCAGCGCGAAATACGAATGGCGGCGCGGAACAAAATGGGAGCGCCTCGCCATGACCGCGCACGGCGACGCGCAAGATATTCCGCAAGCTTCTCACGAAGAATTCATCACCGAACATTACTGGGGCTATACCAAACGAAGTTCGAAGTTCGATTTTCGAAGTTCGAAATTTCAGTCAGCCAGTTCGGAATTCGAAACTCGGCATTCGGACTTTGAACCACTTCGCAGTTCGCCAGTCGAAGCTCGCACTTCCGAATATCGCGTAGAACATCCGCGCTGGAAGATTTGGACGGCTGACTCATTCGAATTCAAAGCCGACATCGCTACGCTCTACGGCGAAAAATTTCTTGAAGTGCTAGGTGCCAAACCAATTTCCGCGTTCATTTGCGACGGATCATACGTTGAAGTGTTTCGCCGTACGAGCGAGCCTGCGTAACGGACGCATTCGAAATTCGAAGTTCGAAATTCACAGTTTGTTACGTCGCTGATGGCTCCTACGTAGAAGTCTTTCGCCGCGAAGGGTAAGAGGGCAGTTCGTACTTCGCGTCTTCGCAATTCGTCGTTCGAACTTCGCACTTTTAGGCGGGTCCTTCTTAATTCCTAAATCTTACTTCTCACGTTTGGTCAGCAATTCTTTTTCGACGAGGGCAAACATACGACTAATCTCGCATCCATCAGCATGACGAAGCTTAAAGGCCTTCCTGTTCCAATTCCTCCGCCGGCTGAGCAGCCGCGGATCGTAGCGGAAGTGGAGCGGCGGTTGAGCGTGTTGGACGAATTGGAAGCCGTCGTGTCTGCCAATCTTAAGCGCGCCACCCGCCTCCGCCAATCCGTCCTCCACCGCGCGTTCGAAGGCAAATTTACCGTCGGTAAAGTGGGATAAAGTAGGAAAAAGTGTGACAAAGTAGGATAATGTAGGACAATTTTCACACATCCTGCTATCAGACACCCATGGGAATCCTCGAGATCATCGCAGAAGAACGCCTAGGCAAATCAGTTTTCGCCGATTACTCGCAACTGAAATCGAGTTTGCGGAAAATCGAAAGAGCCGCGGAAGCCCGGTCCGCGTCGAAGACATCAGACGAAGACAAACATCGCATCGCGGCGATCGTCGAGCTCTGCTTCGAATACGACCGCGAGAAAGACGCTGATGAGCGGGAGAACATCCTTCGCACGCTCAATGAGATCGCAAAAAATAAGCCTGTCGAGTTGCCAACCGGAACGATTGAACAGTGGGATGAAAAAGAGGCCGCTGAAGACCAAGCTTACGCCACACTGAAGCGCAAAGATGAGCAGCGCACTAAAGAATTCCTGAAGAAATACTTTTCCCTGCGGGCAAAGGCGGGGTTGAAGACCCAAGCCGATGTCGCAAAAAAAGCAGGCCTTTCACGCACGCACGTTAACGCATTGGAGTCGGGGGAACACACGCCTCAACAGCAGACGCTCCAGAAGCTCGCGAAGGCATTCGGCACGGATGTCACTGATCTCATGTGATCAGCCCCACGGTTTCTCGCCAGCCATAAGCGACGCCTTCAAACCGCGGATTCGGTGATTAGCTCGCAGTTTGTCCGCCGTGGAAATTGCATTGCCGGTTTTCCAGAAGATATCCACGATATAAATCGTTCGAGATTTTTCATCGATCCAGAAGATGGCGCGTAACCAGCCGCGCTTCCCAATCTCCGGGTGTTCGATGCGTAATTCCATGCCATCCCCGCATGGCTCGAGTCCCAGATCGGGAACATCCGGGGTAGAAGCGGAGTTGACGTGCGAGCTTGATACCGGCGCGAAGCTGCGACCGCGAGAGTTCCTTCCTGGCCCATTTCTGAGCGACAGGGAGCGGCAGCACTCTGTAATTGGCCTTTGCCATCAGACCGAGACGTCCTCCCCATTCGGCGCGTACTTATCGACCAACGCCTCCGCCTGAGTGGTCGCATAGTACTGATCGCCCTCTTTTGCCAAGTAACCCATGATCACAGCTCGAGCGTACTGAGATTGCGCGGGCACTTTGGGTTCTTTGGCTATCCGGAATGCGTCTGTTATATCTCGGAATCCGAAGCGCTTCATCTGTCTTTCCCGTTCTAGGTAAACTCCCATTACAGCGATTCTCTTGGTCATTACCTTGTAGTTGTAATTCCGCAGGTACTCTTGCGGGGGTACCGGCTTGTCCGATCGGCTCTCGTCCCGCGAGCCGGAACCTCTTGAAGCGATCGCCTCGCTGGTGCCGGCAATGTTCGCAATAGGCTTGTCGGCGTAGGCGCTGCCAGCGTACGCTAGCACGCGACGGCGCGAAGGATCCTCAAGAGGAGCGAGGATTTCAACGACTTTCTTTAGCGCTGTGATTTCATCAATAACGTTCATAACATCTATTATTTAATCTCCATCGGAAACTTTTCCAGCCGAATTTTGACATAATTATGACTGGCGGTTCTGCACAGTTGATTCAAAAGCTCTGGAGCTATTGCAACATCCTGCGGGATGACGGCCTGTCCTACGGCGATTACGTCGAGCAGTTGACGTTTTTGTTATTTCTGAAAATGGCGGACGAGCCATCGAAGCCGCCGTTCAACAAGCCGTCGCCCATCCCGCAAGGTTTCAGTTGGCCGGCGCTCCTGAAGCTGGATGGCGACGATCTCGAGATCCACTATCGCCATACGCTGGAGGAACTCGGCAAGCGGTCGGGCATGCTCGGCGTCATTTTTCGCAAGGCGCAAAACAAAATCCAAGACCCGGCCAAGCTGCGCCGGCTCATCGTGGACAGGATCCACAAGGAACAGTGGTCCAGCCTTTCCGCCGATGTGAAGGGCGAAGCCTATGAGGGGTTGCTGCAAAAGAACGCCGAGGACGTGAAAGGCGGCGCGGGCCAATACTTCACCCCGCGTCCGCTCATCGCCGCGATGGTGGATGCGATCGCTCCGCAACCGAACCAGACGATTTGCGATCCTGCCTGCGGTACGGGCGGTTTCCTGCTCGCGGCCCATGATTACATCGCCAAGCATTATCAGCTCGACCGCGCACAAAAGAAGAAGCTCAAGAGCGGCACCTTCCTCGGCATCGAACTGGTAGACAGCGTCACGCGCCTTTGCGCTATGAACCTGCTACTACACGGCATCGGGTCGGAGGCGGACGGGCAGACTTTGGAATCTGGTTTGCCGGTCGTTACAAAGGATGCGCTGGCGGCGAATACGACATCGTCCTGGCCAATCCGCCCTTTGGCAAGAAGAATAGTGTTACCATCGTCAACGAAGCTGGCGAGACCTCTAAAGAATCACTCATCATCAATCGCGACGATTTCTGGGCGACCACCAGCAACAAGCAGCTCAACTTCCTCCAGCACATCTTCACCATCCTCAAACAGCACGGCCGCGCCGCGGTGGTGTTGCCCGATAACGTCCTCTTCGAAGGCGACGCCGGCGAAACGATCAGGCGCGCGTTACTAAGCAAGCCGACGTCCACACGCTGGTGCGACTATTCACCGGCATCTTCTACGCGCAAGGAGTGAAGGCGAACGTCCTCTTCTTCGATCGAAAACCCGCGCAGGAAAAACCGTGGACGAGCAAGCTCTGGATCTACGACCTGCGCACAAACCTGCACTTCACACTGAAAGAAAGCACCCTCAAGCGAAGCGATCTCGACGACTTTGTCGCCTGCCATAACCCAAAGAACCGCCACGACCGCAAAGAGAGCGACCGCTTCAAGTCCTTCACCTATGAAGAGCTAACCAAGCGCGACAAGGTTAACCTCGATATCTTTTGGTTAAAGATGAGTCCCTCGAAGATAGCGCCAACCTCCCCGACCCTGGCGTCCTAGCTCTCGAGATCACCGAAGACCTAGAAGCCGCTCTAGCCCAATTCGCCGAAATCGCCGCTGACTTGAAGCGCTGAACATTGGCGAGCCTTCGGCCCAAGTCACTCCGAGTAATCCGCCTTCGCCTTGCTACGGCGCGACATGCAGACCGCTGATGCCATAACCTCGACTGCCTAAAGCCGTCGAGTTACTCCATCTCTCATGAAGCGCCGATGCGATCTTCCATGAACTTCTAATGCGCTAGCTCCATCTTCCATAAACTCCCGATATGCTGGTGTCATGCATCGTAAGCGGCTTACGATAAAGCCTGCTCGCGCGAGCAGCTCTTTCCGTTTCATTGAGTCGAACCTCCCAGGTCGCTATACGCGAGTCACGTATAGTAGTCCTCTGGTCGGCCCTTTACGTCATCCCGGGTAACCATTCTCTTCTGCCTACTTGCCTGCAAACTCGAATGCTTAAAGCATTCGACCACTAACCAGCAAGCTCCGGTCGGTGGACTTGACTGCTTAAAGCGGTCGAGTGCGATAGATCGCAATCAGCTTTCTACATCAGACTCCTTCAGTCTCTGCACGTGCTATACGTGGTTTACGTATAGCTTCTCGCCCTTGCCCCAGGCTTTACACATTAGAAGCTCTCAGGTCTCTTCGCTGGATATACGTGGTCCACGTATAGCATCTCGCCTTCGCCACAGGCTTTCCAGATCGCCCCTGACTTGAAGCGTTGAACCTTGGCGAGCCCTAGCTCAAGTCATTCCGAGTAATCCGCCTTCGCCTTGCTACGGCGCGATATGTCCTCCTTCGCATACTACGGGCGCGACATGCAGACCGCTGACGCCATAAACTCGAATGCTTAAAGCATTCGACTTATTTAATCACCAAGCTCCTGAGAAAACCATAGCAACATCATGCATCGTAAGCGGCTTACGATAAACCGCGTTTGAACGTGCAATGAAGCGAACTCCTGGCACGAATGCGCGCGAATAGGGAATAGATCCCGCCAGCTTTTCGACAACTCGACCGCTTTAAGCGGTCAAGTTTCTCGGTGTAGCATCCAGGGCGAAACCTGCAAGCGGGCGACTAGGAACTGCGGCTTCGCGTCACTAGCTCGCGCAGGACAAACGGGAGGATGCCGCCGTGGCGGTAGTAGTCAATCTCGATCGGCGTATCGATGCGCAGCTTTACCGGCACCGATTCTTTCGCTCCATCTTTGCGCGTGATTTCGAGCGTTACCATTTGCCCTGGCTGAATCTGATCGGACAAACCAGTAAGGCTGAAAGTTTCAGAACCATCGAGGCCTAACGACTGTGCATTAGTGCCATCGGGGAACTGCAAAGGTAGCACACCCATGCCGACTAGGTTGGAGCGATGAATCCGTTCGAAACTCGCGGCCACGACTGCTTTCACGCCTAGCAACCGCGTGCCCTTTGCCGCCCAGTCGCGTGACGAGCCGGTGCCGTATTCGTGACCAGCGAGAATAACGAGCGGCGTTCCTTCGCTCTGATACTTGATGGCGGCGTCGTAGATCGACATTTGTTCGCCGCTCGGCTGGAATTTTGTCACGCCGCCTTCGACACCCGGCACCATCAGGTTCTTGATCCGTACGTTCGCGAAGGTTCCGCGGGTCATGACGAGATCGTTGCCGCGCCGCGAACCGTAGCTGTTGAAGTCGACCGGCTCGATTCCGCGCGACTTCAAGTAATGACCAGCCGGCGATGTCGGCTTGATCGCGCCCGCCGGCGAAATGTGATCGGTTGTGACTGAGTCGCCGAAAATCCCGAGTGGTCGCGCGTTGCGGATATCTTCGATGCGGCCCGCGTCCATTCCAAAATTCTGGAAGAAGGGCGGTTCATGAATGTAATCGCTCTTCTCGTCCCACTCGTAGATCTCGCCGACACTCGAGGGAATTTCATTCCACTTCGGATTTTGCGCGGAGAAATCGCGGTACAAACGTTGGAAAACTTCTGGCGTGAGCGCGGTGCGCAGCGTGTCACGAATCTCCTGCAGCGTCGGCCAGAGGTCGCGCAAGTAGACATCCTTGCCCTCGCGATCTTTGCCTAACGAGTCCTTGGACAGGTTCACATCGACGCGACCAGCCAGCGCGAAGGCGACGACCAGCGGCGGCGACATGAGGAAATTCGCTTTGATGTTTTGGTGCACGCGCGCTTCGAAGTTGCGATTGCCGGACAAAACCGATGCGGCAATGAGGTCGTTGTCGTTAATTGTCTTTTCGATTTTCGGATCGAGCGGACCGGAGTTTCCAATGCAGGTCGTGCAGCCGTAGCCGACGGTATTGAAGCCGAGTTGATCGAGATATTTTTGCAGGCCGGTCTTGTTGAGGTAATCCGTCACGACGCGCGAGCCGGGCGCGAGCGAAGTCTTCACCGACGGATCGACGCGCAAGCCGCGCTCGATTGCTTTCTTCGCCAGCAAACCGGACGCAAGCATCACGCTGGGATTGCTGGTATTGGTGCAGCTCGTGATGGCTGCGATCAAGACGCTGCCGTGCCCGATCTCCGAATGACCTTCCTTGAATTCTTTCGCGTGCGTTTCGGAGATCATGCTCGCGGGCGTGGCGGTCGGACGGTTTGTCACCATTTCACGATCACCGGCCGTTTCGCCAATTTCCTTGCCCTTCATTCCTTGCGCGGTGTCGGTCGGTGCGGCCACACTCGCTTCTTCGAGATCGCCGTTGGTCGGTTTGGCGTGACCGTTAAGATCGAGCGGAAAACGTTTGCCTAACGAGTCTTCGCTTTTGCCGTAGCCGCCATCTTTCACCGGCTTCGCAAACAGCGTGCGAAAAGTATCGCCGAGATCGGGCAGATTGATGCGATCCTGCGGGCGTTTCGGACCGGCCACGCTCGGTTGCACATCGGCGAGATCCAATTCGAGATCGACGCTGTATTCGATCTCGCCCTTTTTCGGCATGCCGAACATTTTCTGCGCGCGGAAATAATTTTCGAAGGCGGCGCATTGTTCTTCCGTGCGACCGGTCGCGCGCAGATACGCGACTGATTCGCCATCGATCGGGAAAAATCCCATGGTCGCCCCGTATTCGGGCGACATGTTGCCGATCGTCGCGCGATCCGCTACCGGCAGTGAAGCCGCGCCTTCGCCGTAGAACTCGACAAATTTTCCGACCACTTTTTGCGCGCGCAGCATCTGCGTGATGTGCAGTGCGAGATCGGTTGCGGTTACGCCTTCGCGCAATTCGCCGGTCATGTGCACACCGACCACTTCCGGCGTTAAGAAATAAACCGGCTGCCCAAGCATGCCGGCTTCCGCTTCGATGCCGCCGACGCCCCAACCGACGACGCCGAGACCGTTGATCATGGTGGTGTGCGAATCAGTGCCGACGAGCGTGTCTGGAAAATAAACGCCATCCTTCTCGAGAACTCCTTTCGCGAGGTATTCGAGATTCACTTGATGGACGATGCCGATGCCAGGCGGAACGAGACCGAAAGTCTTGAAGGCCTGTTGGCCCCATTTCAAAAATTGGTAACGCTCGCGGTTGCGTTTGAATTCCATCTCCATGTTTAAGCGCAGCGCCTCCGCGGAGCCGGCAAAATCGACCTGCACACTGTGATCCACCACGAGATCGACCGGCACGAGCGGCTCGATAATTTTCGGATCGCCGCCGAGATTTTTCACCGCGCTGCGCATGGCGGCGAGATCGACGACCAGCGGCACGCCGGTGAAATCCTGTAAAACAATGCGCGCGACCACGAACGGAATTTCTTCGTTCGCCGGTTTTTTCGCGTTCCAATTCGCCAGCGTCTCGACGTCTTTGCGGCGAACTTTCTTGCCGTCGCAATTTCGCAAAACCGACTCGAGCACGATGCGAATGCTGACCGGTAATCGCGAGATCGGTCCGATCTTTTGTTCCTCGAGCGCGGGCAACGAATGAAATTGTCCTTCGCGCCCTTGGTCAGCGTCGAACTTCTGCAGAGTTTTGAATTCGTTAGTCATCATTTCAATTCCGCCAGGCGCGCTTTGATCTTTTCGAAATTCGGGAGCGCACGCGCGTCATCATTGCATTCCGAATATTGGATGACGCCGTCGCGATCGATCACGAAGACAGCGCGTTTCGGCACCCCGCCCATCGGCAAACCAATTTGCGGAAGAAACGAATCGTAGGCGACGTCGTAGGCGCGCGCGACTTCGTGCTCGTAATCGCTCAGCAAAGGGACATTGATGTTTTCTTTTTTCGCCCAGGCTTCCTGCGCGAAAGGGTTGTCGCCGCTAATTCCGTAAACGGTCGCGTTCAAGCTGCTGTACGCCGCGGTGTCCATGCTCACGCCACACATTTCCGTGGTGCAGGTCCCAGTGAACGCCATCGGGAAAAAAAGAAGGAGGGTATTTCCTTTCGCAAAATTCTCGCTCAACGTGATCTGTTTGGGGCCCTCGGCGGTTTTAGTCGGAAGCGTGAAATCTGGTGCGTTGCTGCCGACGGGAAGTGCCATGGTGTTAAGTTACGCGTGAAGATTCACTATAGAAATACGACACGCGCGGTCAAAAGAATTACCGGCCAGTTTGCCTAACGAATGAATTTTTTCTGGTGGCTGCTCACGATTTTTTTGATGGCGCTTGGATTGCTCGGCACCGTTTTGCCGGTCATTCCCGGCACGACGATCATTCTCGCCGCGGCCGTAATTCATCGCGCGATGGTCGGTGCGGAAGTTGGCGCAAGCTGGTGGTGTATCGGCGGACTGGTCGTGCTCACGCTGCTTTCCTACGCGCTCGATTTAGTCAGCAGCTATTTTGGCGCGAAATATTTCGGCGCAACGAAATGGGGTGTGATCGGCGCGGCCATCGGTGTGGTCGTCGGACTCTTCACCGGTTTTGTAACGCTGCTCTTCGCGCCGGTCTTGGGCGCGATCATCGGCGAAGTGATCGCGGGCAAACGTCTCGTGAGCGCGGGCAAGGCGGGCTGGGGGACATTGCTGGGAAATCTCGCCGGCATGGTCGGAAAACTCGCTATTGGATTCGGGATGGTGGTTTGGTGGCTCCTTTCGGCGAAGCCGCCGCTCTAAGATTCGCAAAAGTGTTTGTTGTGCGCCCGGTCGCTTTGTATTACAAAGCTAAGACATGGACGAACACGCGCGCGCGGCCGAACATCTGCGCGTGATCCGTTCGCTGATGGAGCGAGTCACCGTGTATCGCGCCATTTCCGCGCCCACCGCCTTGATCGGCGGTGTCACCGCCCTGGTCGCTTCGGTTTGGATGCTGCGTCGCGCGGGCGTGCTCGGCGCGAGCGAGCGCCAGGGCGCATTCACGACGCGCGACTTCATCGTCCCGTGGGTGATCGCGCTCTTGATCACCATGAGCGCGAATACCTATTTCGTCTGGCGCGAGGCGCAGCGCGATGGCCGTCCGTTTTTGTCAGCGGGACTGCGTCTGGCATTGCGTTCCATTTTTCCCAGCATCCTGGTCGCGGCCGCGATCACTTTCGTTGGCTGGCGTAACCCGAGCGACCTCGAAGGACCAACCATTCTCGGTCTGACCTGGATTGGTTGTTACGGACTCGCGCTGCTTTCGACCATGACTTTTGCGCCGAGCTCGCTCGTCGTTCTCGGGGGAAGTTTTGTTTTCACCGCGATTTTCTGGCTCTTGATTCTGTCGTCGCCGGCGTTGCCGCTGTTCGAGGAACTCCGCGGATATGTCGGGGCGAATTTCGCCATGGGCCTCACCTTTGGCTTGTTTCATGTGATCTACGCCGTCTGCACGTGGCGGCCGAAACGCAACGCGGCGGCGCCACCGCTCGTCCTCGAATGAGCGATGCTGAATTTCGACAAGCTCGACAAAGCCATTCACGAAAAGGGCCGGCTCGCGATCATGACCTTACTGGCGGCGCGGGCGCGCTGGTCGTTCCAGGATATGAAGGCCGAACTCAACATGAGCGACGGCAACCTTGTCACGCATCTGCGGATTTTGCACAAGGCCGGGCTGGTCGCCTTCACGAAGGAAATGCTCGATCGGCCGCAAACCAGCTACGCAATGACGACGAAAGGGCGGAAAGCATTTCAGGATTATCTCAAGGTCCTTGAGCAGATCGTGAAAATGGGAAAACGCTGACCAAACATTCTTTGCCATGAAGCTTTGTAATACAAAGTGATATGAAGATTATCGTAGCTGAACATTTGGGAATGTGTTTCGGCGTCCGCGACGCGATTGCCCAGGCCGAATCACTCGCCGCAGAAGCGCCGCTAACCATTCTCGGCGAACTCGTGCACAATCCGCTCGTGCGCGAGCGGCTGCGCGCGCAAGGTGTGCGCGAGCATTCGCTCAACGGGGCGAACAACGAAACTACGACGCGGGTCATGATCACCGCGCACGGCGCCTCCGATCGAAAACGCGCTGAATGGAGCGCGGCTGGTTTCGCAGTTTCGGATGGAACCTGTCCACTTGTGCGCCACGCGCACACCCAACTTCGTCTCCTGGTAGACGCCGGTTATTTTCCTCTCGTCATCGGCCAGGCCGGACATGTCGAAGTCCTTGGACTCATCGGCGATTTTCCGGAAGCGCACGTTATCAACGAATCGGAGAATATCGCGCGCCTCCCGCTTCACTCGCGTTACGGTATCATTGCGCAAACGACGCAACCGATTGATCGGGTGCGCAAATTGGTCGCGGAAATTCGCCGAGCGCGGCCTCGCTCCGAAGTGCGCTTTGTCGATACGGTCTGCAAGCCAACGAAGGACCGGCAGCGCGCCTTGCTGGCGCTGATCACGCAGACGCAGCTCGTCCTTGTCGTCGGCGGGAAGCAGAGCAACAACACGCGCCAGCTGGTTGAAACCTGTTTGGGCGCCGGCCGGCGTGTTGTCCACATCGAGCGGCCGGAGGAACTGCGCGGTGCATGGTTTGATGAATGCAAGATCGTCGGTGTGACGGCGGGCACATCCACATTGCCGGAGACTGTCGTAGCCGTCGTCGAGCGGCTGGGAGAAATTTCGCGCCTCGCGCCTAACGAAACCAATACCACCAATAATTCATGAACTCGCTTGAATGGCTCCGATATTTCGAAAAAAACCGCATTAATCGTCCTGAGCCGCCGTGGCATGTCCCATCGCCGCTCGATGAACTTGAGCGCGGCATCCTTGCGCGCTCGCTCTCGCATTTTCAGCTAGGCGAAAGCGGCGAAGGGCGATTCCTTCTCGAACAAGCTCGCGCGCAGGCACGGAATGATCCGAGCTACGCGCGGGCGCTTGCTTTGTTTATCGAGGAAGAGAAAGAGCACGCGCGCTTACTCGAACGACTCGTTAGGCGATTCGGAGGTTCCATCATTCAGCGACACTGGACGCATTTTCTCTTTCGCCTGCTGCGGCGCGCGCTGGGCTTGAACTTTGAGATTCAAGTGCTCGTCATCGCAGAAATCGTGGGGACGGCATATTATCGGTTGCTCGGTTTGCGCACGCGCGATCCGGTACTCGAAGAAGTGTGCGCGCTGCTCCTGAGCGATGAAGCAAAACACATCGAATTTCATATCCATTGGCTGCGCGATGTTCGCTCGCGCTGGTTACCGGTAAAGTGCGAATTGTGGAGCCTTCAATTTCAACTGCTCTTTACGATGGCGGCGAATGTTGCCTTGACCGATCATCGCGCGGCGTTGCGGTCGGTCGGCGCGAGCAAGCGCGAATTCTTTCGCGAAGCGCGCGGCGAATGCATCGAGTTTCTCCGCGCGCTGAATGTTCAGGAACAAGATCGTCGCAGGATTACAGCGGCATTGATTTCTCCGGCCTAACGAGTAGTATCGGCGCTGATGGCAGATGATCGCTGCCCCGAAGACATTCGGGGTAGAGGAAAGTCCGAACACCATACGGCAGCATGCCGCGTAAAACACGCGGGCGCCGCAGTTGTAAAATTGCGGCGACGGAAAGTGTCGCAGAAAAGACACCGCCGGTTCTTTGAAAGAAGCACAGGTAAGGTTGAAATGGCGAGGTAAGAGCTCACCGCGCGCGGAGTAATTCGCGCGGCAGGAAAAACCCCATGCGGTGCAAGACAAAACAGAGGGAGGGCCGCCGGTCCGCTGATCCTCGGGTATCGTCGCATCACGGCGCGTGCAAACGCGTCGGGCGGCTCACGCGAGTGAGTTGAGATAAATGATCATCCGTTCGAGCAATCGAGCGACAGAATTCGGCTTACCGCCATCGATATGAAGGGCGCTTTCGGAAACGAAGGCGCCCTTCCGCTTTTATTCTGACTTCAGACAATCGTCGAGGCACCTAACTAAATGTGTAACCGTTTCTTCGGTCTCATCGCCCATATTTGAGAGGCGAAAGGTCTGACCTTTGAGTTTGCCGTAGCCGGGATCAATGACGACGTGATGTTTTTCGCGGAGATCTTTCGCGAGTTTTAGGACGTCAATGCCCCTGTTGTTTTTCACACAGGTGAGCGTATTCGATCGAAAACCTTCTTCGGCGAAGAAATCGAAACCGCGCGCGCGAACCCAATCATGCACGAGCGCGTTGGTTTTCTCATGGCGTTCGTAACGTTTGGTCAGGCCCTCCGCGAAGATTTCTTCGAGTTTGGATTGGAGCGCGAAGATGTGGCCGATGCTTGGTGTGCTCTGTGTCATCCATTCGGCTTGTTGCTTTTTGAATTCGAGAAAGTCGAAGTAATAGCCGCGGTCTTTTTGCTTTTCGGCGCGGGCGAAGGCTTTTTCGGAGGCGGCGAAGAGGGAGAAGCCGGGCGGAAG